>JBKJJB010000095.1:0-17073 GCA_046598235.1 Chitinophagales bacterium | reverse complement strand
TGTTGCAATGATGTCATTGTGCGTTGGGGCAAAAGCAAATGTGAAGCAACTTGCGTTGGCTTGTGGGTGGCGTTGCTTCTCTTTTGCTTTTGCGAAGGATAGCCAAACGGCTTTGCCGAAAATTGTTCTGTCGTTCATTTTTTGTCAGTCAGTTTGATGTTAGCACTGTCGTCATAGAGTTACCGATAACTCAAATATATGCGAAAGTTTTCTTCTCAAATCTATACAAAACTTTCGCATTTTGTACCCATACAGGGCAAAAAGCGAAAGTTTAGCCTTTTACGTTTTACGCTTTGCTTTTATAAATCTAAATCTTCTAACGGACTCTCAATGCGGCTTAAATCGCGGTTAGTAACGTGCAAATAGCGCAGCGTTGTTTTCAAATCGTTATGACCTAATATTTTTTGTATGTAAGTAATATCTACTCCCTTATCTAATAAATGAGTGGCATAACTATGGCGCAGGGCGTGTATGCTACCGGGCTTATTTACTTTTGCTTTTTTCTTGGCTCCGGCAAGTATGAGCTGAATACTTCGGGTGCTGTACGGCTCGCCTTCATATTGCCCTTCAAAAAAATACCCTTTTGGTTTATACTCCTTAAAATACTCCCGCAGGTATCTTAAAGTAGTAGGGCTAAGCGGCACTATTCTGTCTTTTTTCCCTTTAGCTGCCAGTATATTTACCACCATGCGTTTACTGTCAATTTCCTTTACCTTTAGTTTGGCTACTTCACTTACCCTAAGCCCGCTGCTGTAGCTTAAAAGCAGGATGGTTTTGTGTTTAAGATTATCTACTGCTTTCAATATTTTTTCAATATCTTCTTTGCTAAACATGCGCGGAATTTGCAGTGGCTTTTTTGCCCTAGGCAAATCGAACAACATTTTATTTCTGCCTAACACCTGCTCGTAGTAAAACTTAATGGCATTGATATGCCCGTTCATATCGCTTTCGCTGCTTTGTTTTTTCTCCAGCCGCCACACCAAATATTTTTCAATAATATCTTTAGTAACTTCTTCGGGTTTGTGTTTTTTACTAATGGTGGTAAAGTATTCTTTTAGTTGTAAGCCATAATTTTTTGCTGTTTCACTGCTGTATCCTTTCAACTTTATTTTATTGGCTACCGTTTTTAAGCGTTGCTGTATATCGGCAGCAGGGGTAGAAATAATAAAAGCCGGTTCTTTTTCTTCCAGGCCGAAACGTTTACGATGAGCCTGGTTATCAGGCACATGCCATACCTTAAGCGACCTGCTCCACTTGGCTCCGGTTAATTTTTGCACTCGCTCGTTGGCTGCTTTGCTATAATCAAAATACAGCGCTATGCGGGCTTCCTTGTTATGAATAATGGGTTCGGCTTTCCATTTCATAGTACTAAGTAAATCAGAAATTTTTAATTACCTCCCGGTATTCACTTCTTCCCATCACACACAAACTCTGCCACTGGCAGTAGGTTTGCTGGGACCTGTAACCGACTTAACTATCGTGCTGGGCGCTTTTGCATGAAGTTTAGATATTAAATAGAAGCCTGTAAAAAATAAAACCCTTTATGTAGTACAACCAACCAGCAATCTGTTTCCTGCAAACCGGGAACTGGTAGGCGAAAGTTCAAAAGCAAAAATTACTGTAACAGAGTTGCCAAGCGGACAAATCATGTCTTTTCGCATAGCCTGCATTAGATCGGCAGGCATGGGTCCATGGAGCGAACCAATATCTATAGGAGTTTACTAAATACTCTTTTATATTCATTTAAAAATTAAAAGGCGTTCCCGATTTGCGGGGAACGCCTTTTTTGTTTGTACTACCACAGGTGAACACTTTATTTTGCGGTATAGGTTTTTCTGTTCATAACAGAGGAGTGTAGTGTGCGGTGCAAGGGTTTATTTAGCCGCATTAAATAATAAACTCTTTTGAGTGAGCACTGCTTTTATTTTTACTACTTCTACACTTATTCATTCCTAAAATTTTGAATTAAATCAAAATGAAAAAAAGACTTTTACCTAACCTCATTCTTTGCGCCATTCTGCTTTTTACAGCTACCGCAACTTTTGCACAACAATGTCCTTATATAAATAATCCCTGGGGCAGCGTAACGCCCGGCTGCAACGGGTTTGGCACTGCGCTTGTTTTGCCTTCTACCAGTTACGGCACATTTACTTCTATAACAGGGGTAAGCTATACAGTATCCACTTGCGGAACAGGATGGGATTCGCAAATTACCGGCTTCGATGGCTCAAATAATTTTATTGCTGCAGGCAGAACATCGGGCGGAACACCCGGAGGAACAGGATTTGAAAACGATGATAATGGTGGAACCTGTGCGGGCTTGCAGGCATCGCTCGACTGGACTGCCACTTATCCAGGCATCGTAAAAGTATTGGTTGAAGAATATAGCTGTGGCAGTAACTGGACCGGCACTTCGGCAGTTTTGCAGATAAGACAAAACACTACCGTTTCAAACACCACCAGTTTATCTAACATGTGTGGCGATGGTTCAACCAAAGCACTTACTGTTTCGTACGGTGGTACTGTTTCGGGCTTACCTACCGTAGCATGGTCAATTGTATCGGGACCCGGTTCTATAACCGGTACTACTTACACAGCCAGTGGTGTGGTAGGCACCAGCCAGATAGTAACTATAAGAGTAACGTTGGGGGTTTGTTCCTCCGATGTATCTTTCATTGTGTATGGCGTACCTACCACTGCCAATGCCGGAGCCGACCAAGCACAATGCGAAAACGGCTCGTTTACTATTACAGGCAATACTCCTGCAATAGGAACAGGCAGTTGGAGCTTAGGCGGAGGTTCGGCAAATATAACATCACCCGGTACTGCCACCACAGGGGTAACAGGTGTAGCAGCCGGCACCAATGCTATTATAACCTGGACCATTTCTAATGCTAATTGCACTTCATCAACCGATAACATTACACTTGCCAATAACCTGGCACCTACCGTTAACGCAGCGGGACCCGATGCTGCTTGCCAGTCGGCTACTCCGGGGCTTATTACTTTAAGCGGGGCTACTTTAGGCGGCTCGGCTACTACAGGTGCATGGTCAATATTATCAGGCGGAGGATCGTTGAGCAATACTGCTCCAACAGGTACTCCTGCTACAAGAACTTACCGCCCTGCTGCCAACTTTAGCGGCACAGCTACTTTGCAATTAATAACCGATGACCCCGATGGGGCAGGACCTTGTGTAGCAGTAACATCTACAAGAACTATAGTAGTGAACCCTCAGGCAACCGTGGTTGCCGGTGGACCCGATGTAGTATGCCAGTCAGCTACACCATCTGCCATTACATTAAGTGGCTCAAGTGTTGGCGGAGCAGGTACTACTGCGGCATGGTCCATAGTATCGGGTGGAGGAACTTTAAGCAGCACAGCGCAAACTGCCACACCAGCCACCGTTACTTATACTCCCGCAGCTAATTATACGGGCGCGGTAGTGTTACAATTACTTAGCGATGACCCCGATGGCGCAGGTCCCTGCTCAGGAGCAAGTGCCAACAGAACTATTACCGTTAGTCCCGAAGCAGTATCTAACGCAGGCGGACCCGATGTAGCTTGTCAGTCGGCTACCCCCGGTACAATAACATTAAATGGCTCAAGTGTAAGCGGCTCGGCAACTACAGGTGCATGGTCAATACTATCAGGCGGAGGAACTTTGAGCAACACATCGCAAACAGCAACACCTGCTACTGTTACTTATACTCCTGCAGTTAGCTTTAGCGGCACGGTTACTTTACAATTACTTACCAACGACCCCGATGGTGCAGGACCTTGCACAGCGGTAACTTCAACAAGAACAATTACTGTAGGACCCCAACCCACTGTAGATGCAGGCGGACCCGATGTAGTATGTGAGTCGGCAACACCAGCGGCTATTACTTTAAGTGGTGCTACTTTTGGCGGCTCGGCTACTACCGGTACTTGGTCAATATTAGTAGGTGGCGGAACGCTAAGCAGTACTTCTCCCACAGCAAATCCTGAATTAGAAACTTATACTCCGGCTGCTAATTTTAATGGCACGGTTACTCTTGAACTTGTTACCGATGCACCAAGTTCTTGTATAGCTGCAACAGATACACGCACCATTACAGTTCGTCCAATACCTTCAGTTGCTCCTTCTAATAATTCTCCTTTATGCGCGGGTGACCAAATTAATCTGAATGCAAACGCAAGCGGAGGACTCCCTGCTTATAGTTATAACTGGAGTGGTCCGCTTTCATACTCTTCGGTTTCAGGTTCTCCTTCATTGGCAAATGCAACCGCTGCCATGTCGGGTGCTTATGATGTTACTGTTACCGATCAAAATACCTGCTCGGCAAGCGGCACTACATCGGTTGTTGTAAATCCGCTTCCCAATGGAAACATTGGTAGCTCAATAACTGTTTGTTCAGGAATATCTGATACTGTTCTTACTTTCAACTTTGCAGTAGGTACCGCACCATTTGATATTATTTACACCGATGGCTCAAGTTCGTTTGTAAGAACAGGAGTAAACAATGGCGATACTGCTCACGTAGCTGTAGCAGGCACTATCAGTTACTCGTTTACTCAAATACAAGATGCCAACGGATGTATCAGAAACAGCGGATTTCTGGGTGGTGCAACCATCACGGTAGTAAGTACACCTGTTATTACTACAATAAATGTAGATGATGTTTTATGCAACGGAGGCAACACCGGTGTTATTACTATAACAGGCGTGGCATCGGGCACAGCACCGTATACTTATTCAATTGATAGCGGAGCTACTTTTAATGGCAATACATTCAACTCATTACCTGTAGGCACTTACAATTTAGTAGTAGCCGATGTGTTTAATTGTTCATCGGTTTACGCATCAAATCCGGTAACTATAAGTGAGCCACCTGTACTCGACCATACTTATGTAGCAGTCGATGCAAGTTGTGCAAATGTGCTTAATGGAAGTATTACCATTACTCCAACCGGAGGTGTTACTCCTTACAGTTACTCGCTCGATGGCGGACCCTTACAACCCGGCAATGCTTTTAACTCAATTGCCGCAGGCACATATATTGTACAAGTTACCGATGATAACGGATGCACCGATACATCGCAGGTTTTAATAGATACTATTTATGCAATAACCGGAAGTATAGTTTCGCAAACCGATGTTTCCTGCTTTGGCGGAATAGATGGCTCGGTAACACTTTCGCTCACAGGGGGAGTTACGCCTTATTCTTATTCTATCAATGGCATTATCTTTCAGGCATCACCCATCTTTACAGGTCTTTCTTCGGGTAACTACGTTGCTACCCTTCGCGATGTAAACGGATGCAGTGAGTACTTACCTGTTACCATCGCACAGCCAAACATATTACAGGTGTTGATTGATTCAGTGCAAAATATTTTATGTAACGGTGGAAGTGGTGGAGCCATATATATAACCGTAACAGGCGGCAATGGCGGCAATTCATTTTTATGGAGCAATGGTGATACCAACGAAGATGTAACAGGTCTTAATGCGGGTAATTACAACGTTGCAATTACCGATTCGAAGGGTTGTTCAGCCGCAGTGGGAGCAACTATCTCAGCACCACTTCCTTTGTTCTTGAGTGTGGCTTCTTATCAAGACCTTCTTTGTAACAATGACTCATCGGGCGAAATTGATATTACAGTAAATGGTGGGGTGCCTCAGTATTCATTTGCCTGGAGCAATGGTGCTACCAATGAAGATATTTTGAATCTACCAACCAACACTTATTCAGTTACAGTCACCGATGCCAATGGATGCGTAGATAGTTTAACTCAGTTTGTAGATGAACCCTTATTACTTCAGGTAGCTCTTGTTCCTACAAATGCTTTATGCGCAGGCGGTGCCGATGGAAGTATAGATTTAATTGTTCAGGATGGAACACCGGGCTATAGTTTCTTGTGGAGTAACGGACAAACTACCGAAGATGTAGCGAACCTTACACCCGGCACTTATTCGGTGGTTGCTTACGATGCTAACGGATGCAGTGCAGTAGGTTCTACATTGGTAGATGCACCAACAGCTATGATAGTAACTACGATTGTTACAAATGTATTATGCCACGATTCATTAACCGGAGCAATTGATTTAAGTGTAACCGATGGAGCAGGTGGTTATACTTATGAGTGGAGTAACGGAGATTTAAACGAAGACTTATTTAATTTAGGGGTAGGCACTTATGTAGTAACAGTAATGGATGCCAACGTCTGCACGGTTAGTGCAAGTGTTACAATTACTCAACCTACAGCAATGGTATTAAACGGTACTGCAACTTCTGGTTGCACAACCGGCTCAATTGATATAACGGTTCAGGGTGGTGTATTCCCGTATTCGTACTTATGGAGCAACGGTGCTAACACAGAAGACCTGAACGGGTTGCTTAGTGGAACGTATGATGTAACGGTTAGCGATGTAAACGGCTGCACGCTTACACAATCATTTGCCATTACAGCAGGTGCTGCTCCGGTAACTTCGTTTGTAACCGGTACCGATGTAACTTGCAATGGATTAAATAACGGAGTTGCCGATTTAACCGTTACAGGCGGAGGCACTGCACCATACACTTACTTGTGGAGCAACTTCCAAAATTCAGAAGACATTAGTTCTCTCACAGCCGGAACATATTATGTAATTATTAAAGATGCGCTTGGTTGCGAAAGCAGAGACTCGGTAATAATTAACGAGCCAACAGTGATAGTTCTTTCACTGGCTGTAACCAACACATCCTGTTCAAGCCCAACTGCCTCTATTGACTTAACTGTAACAGGTGGTGCGGGAGTATATACCTTCTTATGGAGTAATGGAGATGTTACGGAAGATATAACAGGACTTGGCTCCGGAACTTATACTGTTACGGTAACAGATTCCACCGGATGTTCGGCTACTGCCGATGCTACTGTTTCAGGAACACTTCCTTTATTCTTAAACATTGCTTCTTATCAAGATGTGCTTTGTTATAGTGATTCATCGGGAGCCATTGATATTACAGCAAATGGTGGAGTGCCTCCGTTTACATTTGTTTGGAGTAATGGAGCAATCAGCGAAGATATTTCATCGCTAATTACAGGAACTTACAATGTTACAGTTACCGATGCTAACAGTTGTTCGGGTAGCTTAACTCAATTTATTGATGAACCTTTGTTGCTTCAGGCAACTCTTATTCCAACAAGTGCGTTGTGCGCAGGTAGTGCCGATGGTAGTATTGATTTAATTCCTGAAGATGGAACGCCCGGCTATACTTATTTATGGAGCAACGGACAAACTACCGAAGATGTAGCGAACCTTACAGAAGGAACTTATTCGGTTGTAGTATATGATGCCAATGGATGCAGTGCCGTGGGTTCTACCTTGGTAGATGCACCAACCGCCATGATAGTAACTTCCATAGTTACCAATGTATCTTGCTTTGATTCATTAACCGGAGCAATTGATTTAAGTGTAACCGATGGAGCAGGCAGCTACACCTACGAATGGAGTAACGGAGATTTAAATGAAGATTTATTTAATATTGGAGCGGGCACATATTCAGTAACAGTAATGGATGCTAATGTCTGCACAGTTAGTGTAAGTGTTTCAGTTACTCAACCGGTAGCTATGCTTGTAACCGCTAATCAGGTGGATGTTCAATGCGCAGGCAACACTGATGGCTCAATCAGCTTAAATGTTTTCGGAGGAATACCTCTATATACTTTCTTATGGAGTGATGGAAGCACCAATCCAAACATTCAAAACCTTGGCGCTGGTACAGTTTCAGTAACGGTAACAGATGCAAATGGATGTTCTACTTCGACTTCGTTTACTATCTCTACTCCATCAGGAGGAATTACTTCTACCGTTACAGGCACAAGTAATTTATGTAATGGTGCTAATACTGCAAGTGCTACAGTTAATGCAAGCGGTGGCACTGCACCTTATACTTATTTCTGGTCTAACTTCCAGGGAACTGCTACCATTTCAGGTATTGGTGGAGGAACATATTATGTAATCATAACCGATGCGAATGGATGTACTCACAGAGATTCAATAATTATTGATGAACCAACGCAGCTTATACTTACAACTACTTCTACAAATATCTCATGCTTCAATGCAAATGATGGAGCTATTGATCTTACAGTAACAGGCGGCACTCCTACATATTCTTTTTTGTGGAGTAGCGGAGATACTAATGAAGATTTGACAGCTCTTGCGGGAGGTGTTTACGGAGTAACAGTTACAGATTTAAATAGTTGTACGGCTTCTACTTCGGTTACTATTATTAATCCTTCGGCTATCACAACCAACTTTGTTGCACAGAATCCTTTGTGTTATCAGGATTTGAATGGCTCTATTGATCTTATCCCATCGGGTGGTACACCTAACTATTCTTTCCTCTGGAGTAACTCAGCCGGCACCGAAGATGTTTCCGGAATAGGCGCGGGGGTATACACCGTTACTGTTTCCGATGCCAATAGTTGTATTGCGTTAGATACTATAATTATTACAGAGCCGGGTTCCTTTTATTTGTCGGGTGTTATTAAGCACGTAAGTTGTTTTGGTTATAATGATGGAGCCATTGATGCTACTGCTTACGGAGGAACTCTGCCATATAGTTTTACATGGTCCACAGGAGAATCTACCGAAGACCTTTGGAATTTGGGTGGTGCAAGCGATACTGTATATGCTTTCGATGCGAATGGATGTCCTGCTGTTTCTATTTATGTTGTTAATGAGCCGCAGCCGCTTACCGTAAGTTTAGTAACAACTAATGGTACTTGTTTCGGAACTCAGGATGGTTCAGTAGCCGTTGTTCCAGTAGGAGGAGTTACTCCTTATCGCTATTTATGGGATGATTTTGTAACTGATTCATTGCGCAGCAATATGGTTACCGGCACATATCGCGTAATGCTTACCGATTCGAACGGTTGTTTCACTTTTGATACGGCTACTATTACTCAACCTGCTGAAATAAATATAAAAGGAGTTGTAACCGATGCCACATGCAACGGCTCTAACAATGGGGCTATTGATATTACGGTAACAGGCGGCACTCCGGGATATACTTTTGTATGGACAGGAGGAGCAGTTACGGAAGACCTAATCAGTATTACAGCAGGAATTTATTCTATAACTGTTACTGATACAAATAGCTGTGTCAAGATTGATTCGTTTGAAGTGAAAGAATCTCCGGGATTGTTTACTTCAGTTTCTCTAAGCAGTCCTATCTGTAATGGAGGCAACACCGGATCTATTCTGGTAAGTGCCACCGGAGGAGTAACACCTTATACATACACATGGAGTACTACGCAGCCACATGCTGCTTTTGCTAATAATTTATATGCCGGAAACTATTCAGTAACGGTAGCGGATGCAAACAATTGCTCTTCCTCTGTAGCTGTAACCTTGTCTGATCCCGATCCAATAGTGGTAACTACCAATCTGCAAGGCGCAACTTGCTATAATACAACTGCAGCAGTAACAGCAACAGTTACCGGTGGTACGGCACCCTATAACTATTTAATGAATGGTGTAGCGAGCGATTCGGCATTTTTTACGGCATTACCGGCAGGAGATTATGTGCTATTGGCTATAGATGTAAACGGTTGCCAAGGCGCAGTTTCTCTTAACATCACAGCACCTGATCCTATTTTTGTTGACCTTTCTGCAACACAGCAAACGATATTAACCGGAATGGAAACACAATTGGTTGCTACTACCGATCCGGGTGTTGTTATTATTCATTATGAATGGTCACCGGATACTGTATTTGGGCTTAACTCATGTGTTGATTGTGCCGATCCATTTGTTGCACCGCTTACCACCACCATATTTACAGTAACTGTGATGAATTCTGATTCTTGTTACGCTTCCGATACGCTTACTATTTATGTAAACAACGAAGCATCGAAATTTATTCCTACAGCGTTTACTCCTAATGGAGATGGCTTGAATGATTATTTTGAGTTTGATGTTCTGGGCGCTAAAAAATTAGAGGTAAGCATATTCAACCGTTGGGGAGAGAGGATTTATTATAATCCTGATCAACCAAATGGAACACGTAGCGGTAGTGGATGGGATGGTATGCGAAACGGAAAACCTGCTCCTTTTGATACTTATGTCTATCGCATAACAGTTACTTATTGGAATGATGTGGCAAAAGATATAGCGGGAACGGTAACGTTGATGAAATAATTGAATGCCCTCTACTTACTGGCAAAAAAAATCCCGAAACTAATTTTTCGGGATTTTTTTTGCGAGGAGTTGTATTTCTATGGATTCATATCATAAGTTGTAGTGATTCCGTTTTCGGTACCATCTGCCAAGTCATCGCAAGTGCCATTTCCAAAATCTACTACACCATCAAAACCACTTTCCGGATGGTAAAGAACAATACCTTCAATCGGGAAAAGGCTGCACCCGGGAGTCATATCAAAAATAACAGGGCTAATGCAGGTTAATGTAGCAAGGGATCCATCTGGGTATGTTAAGTAATCGGTAAAATTAAATGCATACTTATCGTCATCAATTGTTTCGGTAGAGTATCCTGTAAGCCATTCGCGGGTTCCAGTAAATACTTCCCTTTCTGTTCCTCCATTGTTGGCAAGAATGTTATAGTAATTACCAGAAAGGGAAAGGGTTACATTGCCATTCCCGTTTAATCCTAAATTTCGTACTGTATCACTTCCTGTTATCTCAGTATCGTTTTCATAATAATGGCTGAAAGTAGTAATTACAGAAACTCCGGCTTCGCGGTAATCACCATCGAAAGCGATAATTATTTTCCCTTTTCGGGTTATTCCATCATCTCCTGCACAGCCGCTTTGACCGTAATCAATTACTGTTACGCGTGGCATTGAGGAGCTGTCTGTGCTGACGATAGCGCAATTTGGTATAAGAGTTATACTTGGGTTCTTAAATGAAAATGAACTACTGTTCAATAAGGCAAAAACCATTTCAGTTCTGCTTAATACTTTCTGCATAGAAGCCGCACTGTTTACGATGCTTACAGGCTTATCCTTTACAACAGTTGTTACCTTTTCTTTTTGACATGAACTGAGAAACAAACTGATAAGAACAGTTGCCGTACTCAGCATTTTTAAGGACATCTTTTTCATGGTTTTATTTTTATTTTGTTTGAATAATTACAAGAAGGATGCGAGTTATTACACCCTTAAGTTTGTGTCTGTTACGGAGGTTTCGAAAAAATGTTGCTTCTGGAAATTAGATTACCCTAAAGAACAAGTCGGGCTATGTATAAAGTAAAGGGAATGATGTAGAAAAGTATCTTTTAGAAGAGGGTAGGATTTTTGCCCGAAACATTTCCTTCCAAATCAAGCAGCCATTGCTTGCGCCACATACCGCCAGCGTAGCCGGTTAGTTTTCCGCTTTCGCCAATTACCCGATGGCAGGGAACTATTATGGCAATTGGATTTTTGCCATTGGCATGACCTACGGCACGAGAGGCATTCACATCTTTCATTTGCTTGGCAATATCTCCGTAGCTTTTTGTTTCTCCGTATTTTATTTCCATCAGTTCTTTCCAAACTGTTTTTTGAAAATCGGATCCTTCAGCTTTATGCTTTACCGTAAACTCTTTTCGAGTTCCCGCAAAATATTCTTCCAATTCTTTTTTGCATTGCAGAATAATAGAGGGAAGATTTTCAGATTCTTCTCCTTTTTCTATTACAAAATTTACAGAAGTAATGTGCTTGTCGGTGCCCTTAATTTCTACTAAGCCAAGAGGAGATTGTAAATAGGCAACGAATATGTCTTTCATACTACTAACCTCAATTCGCCTTCAAACTCTCCACATCTTTCTTTAATTCCTGCATCAACTGCAAGATGTTCTGATACGACATATCATTCCCTTTATTCAAATGGCTGATGTTTAACACCGCTTTCCAAACTTCAAGTACTTCATCTATTTTAATCGGATAAGCAGGATACGAAGTGTTATCGCTGCGCAGAATCAACGTTCCATTTTCATCTACCTGATTAAATACACGTTTAAAAACAATACCGTCATGTTTAGAAAGAACAATGTATGTGTGGCCATCTTTGATGTTTTTCCAGTTGTCAATGTATTCTCCCACAATCACTGAACCCGGCTGAATCGGCAACATCGAATCTCCTTTAATTTCAAAAGCGCGGTAAGTTCCTACCGGCAAAAAAGGCAAACGAAATTTGTTCAACTCTTTAATATAAGTAGGATCAGCATAGCCATTCAAATATCCTGCTGATGCTTTTACCGAAACCATTTCAATATTTTCGTTATCTGTTTTATCAACCGTAATGGCAAGCACGCGCAGGTTTTTTCCAGTCACATCACTTTTCATTTGCTCATCGGTAAATAGTGCTACTTTTTCTGTTTGCCTTAAATCTTTAGTAATTAGTTCGTCAATGGAATATTTAAAAACTTTAGAGAGATCATGCAGCACTTCGTAAGTTGGGCGGGCACGATTTTCTTCATAGGCACCCACAAGAGAGCGTTTAATGTTTAGTTCTTCCGCCAAATCGTTTTGTGTCCACGTTTTTTTTTTGCGCAAAAACTTCATGTTGGTTGATATAAAATCCATAGTTTTTATTTTAGATGGAACAAACTTAAGCAAAAATATTTAGTATTTCAATTAGTATTGTGTATGCAAAGCCGTATTCTGCATATTGATTTAGATTCTTTCTTTGTTTCGGTAGAACGATTATTCGATCCTTCGCTGATTGGTAAACCTGTAATTGTAGGCGGCACCAGTACCCGCGGTGTTGTTTCTTCTTGTAGTTATGAAGCACGGCAATTTGGAATACACAGTGCTATGCCTACCGTTAAAGCAAAAAAATTATGCCCTCATGCTATTTTTCTTTGGGGAAGAATGAACGACTATAGCTCGTATTCGAAAATGGTAACGGATATTATTGCTGACCGCGCTCCGCTTTTTGAAAAGGCTTCGGTAGATGAATTTTATATTGACCTTACGGGCATGGATAAATATTTCGGAGCATATAAATGGGCAGCCGAATTGAGGCAAGCTATTATTGCGGAAACCAAGCTCCCTATTTCCTGGGGATTATCTACCAATAAAATGTTGGCGAAGATGGCAACCAACGAGGGCAAGCCGAACGGACAGTTTGAAATTGAAGCGGGCAAAGAGCATGAATTTTTAGACCCCAAGCCGGTAGGAAAAATTCCTTTTTGCGGTGAGAAAACCGAAAAATATTTGAACGCAAAAGGGATTAAAACCATTTACGACCTGAGACAATTTTCGCGCGAGGCACTTTATAACTGGATGGGAAAGAGTGGAATTGATTTGTGGGAGCGCGCACATGGAAGAGCAACAGCAACTTTACATCCGTACCATGAGGCAAAGAGTATGAGCAGCGAGCGCACTTTTGATAAGGACACCAACGATGCCGAGTGGATTAAGAAAGTACTTATTGCGTTGGCAGAAAAGTTAGCGTTTGAATTGCGTGGCGATAAAAAATTGACGCGCTGTGTTGCTATACGTTTACGTTACAGCAATTTTGAAACGCATACAAAGCAAATGGCAATTCCTATTACATCCAATTCGAAAGTGCTGACAGAAAAAATACTGCATTTATTTGATGAACTTTACGACTGCGAACGAAAAGTGCGTTTGATTGGCGTTAAGTTTTCGGAACTGGAAACAGGTGCGTATCAGGTAAATTTATTTGACGACCGCGAAAAAGATATTCTGCTTTACAAGGCCATTGATGAAATGAAAACCAAACATGGCACCGATAAAATTACCCTCGCGCAAAATTTAAATCTAGGTAACGTAAAACGGAACGACCCGAAATCACAGTTGGATAAATATGCGAAGAAGGAGAGAAGGAAGTTTGATTAGTAACGAAAGGATTAGCAAGGATACTTTACTTGTTAAGGGGCTGAAAAACGAAGTAAGAACCACAACCGCTTTGATTTTTTCTTTTCAGATAAATGAATATCTTCGGCTGCGCGAAAAACAGAATGAAACAAAGAATTGTAACTACCCTTATTCTTTTTTTGATGCTTCAGGGTCATTTGCAGGCGGCAAATGAGTACCAAGGCGAGAATCTTTCCCAGATTTTAGGAGTTCATACTACTTCCACCGAGTTTAAAGCAATTTCTGATTCGTGGAAGTTGGATAATAACTTCGAAAGCGGAACAGCTGGGCTAAAATTGTATGTAAGTAAAACAAGTAGCCGCGTTGAAAGTATCCTCATTGCCGGAGAAGACTTGAGAATAGGAACTACTTACTTTTCTAAGTATTCCTCCCTGCTTCCTTTTGGTATTTCGTTGAGCGATAATGCCGAATCACTAAGAGTAAAATTAGGTGAAGGTCAAAAGCAATCGGGCAATAATCTGATGAAATTTTATAAAGCTGATTTAGCTTTTGAAATCTTATTTACTGATTTTAATTCTAGCAAGATTAAGTTGCTTAAGTTCTTTTCAAAGCCAGCCTCACCCTTATCCGCTTTCCGTAGCGCCATAATGGATGTTTTTAGTTCATATCGCGATTCAAATTTCTATTCTATAAAAGGGAGCGAACGCAGCAACAATAATTTCTGGAAGTATAAATTCACCTACTCCACTAAGCTCAAAATCCCCGGAGAGAAATTTAATATGCTCTATAGTTTCCCTTTTGATTCATCGCCATTAGACTTTGTTTCTATATTGAAAGAATCAGATACTTTTGATTCAAATTTTGCAGTTGTATATAAAGATTTTGAAAAAAAGTTGATGCAGAATTTTCCGCAAAGCGATGGATGGATTGCTTCCTGCATTCCCAATAAAGAATCTAAAACCTTATCCGATTTAGAATTTCGCAACGATAAATACGGGGCTATAGTTTTAGATTATTCTAAAAATCCGAATGGCAAGCATATTCTTTATATGCGCTTTCTTTTGTTCTCAAGTTGATGTTTACTTTAGTTCAACTTTAGTTTCCTCGTAAAAATTCTTCATACACTTATCTACCCACCAAGTAGTATCAGCTTTAGTATCTGTAATCTGAAATGTTTTCGGAATCAGCGTTAAGGGTTGAATTGGCAATTCACTATTTTGCAAAATGACTGATTGCCTTGCGTAATATTCATTTTCATATTTCCTGAAGTTGTTCTGCTTGTAATCAGAAATTATTTTCCATGAGTTTCCTGAAAGCGCAACAGATAAAATACTTATAAAAAGAAAACAGCCAACTACCTTTTTGTTTTGTAACCTGATGATTTTTTGATGCAGAGAATATTTAGCCGATATAGAAATCAAAAACACTAACCATAACAGAATAAAGTAAAAGAAGACATAGTTAATGGTTCTGTGCTGCCCAAGGATTCCTGTGGCAAAGTAGGGCAGAAATGAACCTGTAAAAACGGTAAACACCATGAATGCAAGAACAACTTTGTAATCTATTTTTAGAATGAATTTGTTTTCAATTTTATCAGCGAAAGCCACTATCACAAAACTTAATACAATAAACGGAATTGAAAAAATCCATTCGCCAATAAATCGAGCAGTTTGCAATGAGGAGTAGAGTAGTGAATGAAGGATATTATGGTTATTGGTAAAGAGAGATTCTCTTTCAAAATTTCCAGGAGAAAAAATTACAAATGCTGAAGCAGCAATTGCAACAAGGAAATAAAGAATTAAATCTTTTCTTTTTGCAGGTTCAGATTTTGGGTAGAATATAATTGAGCTGAAGTAGAATAGCGGAATTAGTACGGCTGCTACTTCATTAAAGCCAACAGAAGCTATAAGAAGTAAGACAGAAAAAAATTGGAAAATAACTTTTGCTTTACCTTTAGATGAAAGGGATTTAATAAAGAGCGTGAGTTGCAATAGCAACAACAAATTTCCTAAGTGATAATTTGTAATTCCTATATACCAGTAAATTCCTTCTGTAAGATTGGGAAGATAGTTTAGGTAAAAGAGTGTAATAAGCAGAAAGACACAAAGTGCAATGACTTTATCTTTAATTGTATGCTGAATAAAGACCATAAGAATAACAGGTGTTGCAAGCAGCGAAGTGAACAGAGATAGTTGGTATGCAAGTATTTTTCCTGTAATCAGCGGATGAAGATTAACCAATACATCGGCTGTGTATCTGCCATTCCATTTTAAGTATTGGGTTAAAAATTTTTGAACAAACGGTATTTTTTCTGATGCTGTCCAGCCAAAGCAAAAATCATCGGCAAAAGGAAATGCGTAGAAACATACAGCTAAATAGGGGAGGAGTGTCAATAAAAGTAACAGCAGTAAAAAATATTTCCAAACTGATTTCACAGGCTATAAAGGTGAAATAAAAAAGGCGATTCGAAAATCGCCTTGTATTTGGTATTAAGTCCTCCCTTTCGGGGAGGATTTAGGTGGGGCTATTATTTCAACCCGAATGCCTTTTTTACAGCACCCACTGAATTTAGTTCTTCCCACGGGAATAATTTCACTTTTACTTTCAACTCGTTCTTCTTTCCCTTGTTGAAAATTTTCTCTACCACTTTACTTTCACGCCCCATGTGCCCGTAAGAAGCTGTCTCCAAATAAATAGGTGAGCGAAGGTTAAATCGTTTCTCGATAAAATAAGGGCGCATATCAAATTCGCTCATCTTAGCAATCTTAGCGGCTATTTGCCCGTCATTCAATTTCACTTTCGAAGTGCCATAAGTATTTACAAACAAACCTACGGGTTGAGCAACACCAATAGCATAAGCAACTTGCACTAATGCTTCATCGCAAACTCCGGCAGCAACTAAATGCTTTGCAATATGACGTGCAGCGTATGCAGCAGAGCGGTCAACTTTAGAAGGATCTTTACCACTAAAGGCACCACCACCGTGGGCACCTTTTCCACCATAAGTATCAACAATAATTTTTCTTCCTGTTAAGCCGGTATCTCCGTGCGGTCCACCGATTACAAATTTTCCGGTAGGATTAACGTGGTACTTTATTTTGTTATTGAACAATGCTTGCACACGTTTAGGTAATTTTTTCATCACGCGCGGAACAAGAATATTGATTACATCATCCTTGATTTTTTTCAACATCACTGCATCTTTTGCAAAGTCATCATGTTGTGTTGAAATAACAATAGCATCAATTTTTATTGGCT
>JBKJJB010000090.1:0-4502 GCA_046598235.1 Chitinophagales bacterium | reverse complement strand
TTCTTCAATAACGGATGGAACATCACTATCTCATCAATACGGTTCAGAAACTCAGGACGAATAGTGCTTCTCAATCTCGTCATCACTTCCACTTTCGTTCTTTCCGTTACTTCTTCTACATTCACTTCCGTCACATTCTCAAAGTTTGCCTGTATAATATCGCTGCCCATGTTCGAGGTCATGATGATGAGTGTGTTCTTAAAGTTGACAGTTCTTCCTTTGTTGTCAGTGAGTCTTCCATCATCGAGAACTTGTAAGAGAATATTGAACACATCAGGGTGCGCTTTTTCAATTTCATCAAACAAAATTACACAGTAAGGATGTCTGCGCACGGCTTCGGTTAATTGTCCGCCTTCATCGTAGCCTACATATCCGGGAGGTGAACCCACTAAGCGCGACACAGAATGTTTTTCCTGATACTCACTCATGTCAATTCGCACCATAGCATGTTCATCGTTGAAGAGAACAAAACTCAATGCTTTGCTCAACTCCGTTTTTCCTACACCGGTAGTTCCTAAGAAGAGAAATGAACCGATTGGTTTGCGCTCATCCTGCAATCCTGCACGGCTTCTGCGGATAGCATCTGCCACGGCTTCAATCGCTTCATCCTGTCCTTTCACTCTTTCACGTAAGCGGTCTTCGAGATGAAGGAGTTTTTCTTTTTCTCCTTCGAGCATTCGCGTAACAGGAATGCCCGTCCACTTGGCTACGATAGCGGCAATATCTTCGCTGGTAACTTCTTCCTGAAGGATTCTTTTCTCAGGAGAAATCTTTGCAAGGTCTGTTTCCAATTTCACAATAGCATCTTCAGTGGCTTTTATTTTACCATATCTTATTTCAGCAACTTTTCCATAATCACCTTCGCGCTCAGCACGCTCAGCTTCGATTTTAAAGTTTTCAATTTCGCGTTTACGAGCGGTGATTCTGTCAACTATTTCTTTCTCGCTTTGCCATTTTGCTTTGAACTCGCCTCGTTGTTCTTTCAGGTTCGAAAGCTCTTCATTCAGTTGGTCTAATTTCTTTTTATCGTTCTCGCGTTTGATTGCTTCAATCTCAATTTCAATCTGCATGATTCTTCTTTCAATTTCATCCAATTCTTCAGGCATGGAATCCATTTCGAGACGAAGCTTTGCTCCCGCTTCATCAATCAGGTCAATAGCTTTATCAGGAAGAAATCTTTCAGTGATATAGCGATTACTCAATGTAACTGCACTGATAATAGCATCGTCTTTAATTCTCACCTTGTGATGATTTTCGTAGCGCTCTTTTAATCCGCGAAGAATAGAGATAGCATCTTCCACGCTCGGCTCTTCAATCATCACTTTTTGGAAACGTCTTTCGAGGGCTTTATCTTTTTCAAAATATTTCTGATACTCGTTTAAAGTAGTGGCACCTACCGCGCGCAATTCACCACGCGCTAATTCCGGTTTAATAATATTCGCTGCGTCCATCGCACCTTCAGTGGCACCTGCACCGATGATGGTGTGAATTTCATCAATGAACAGAATGATTCTTCCCGCGCTTTCTTTTACCTCTTTCACCACTGCTTTTAAGCGCTCTTCAAAATCGCCACGATACTTTGCACCTGCCATTAATGCGCCCATATCCAACGCATAAATCACCTTGCTCTTTAGGTTTTCGGGCACATCGCCTTTTACAATTCGATGAGCAATACCTTCGGCAATAGCTGTTTTACCTACACCGGGTTCACCAACGAGCAAAGGATTATTTTTTGTTTTGCGCGATAAGATGTGCATCACTCTTCTTATCTCTTCATCGCGACCAATAACAGGGTCGAGCTTGCCGGCTTTAGCACTTGCATTTAAGTTAATAGCGTATTTATCGAGCGAGTTGTAAGCGGCATCTGCGCCTTGCTCAGTAACTTTTGTTCCTCTGCGCAATTCGAGAATAGCAGCGCGCAGTTTCTTTTCTTCCACTCCATTTTCTTTCAACAGTTTACTTACATCATCACCAATGGTTAGCAGCGAAAGCAGCAACATATCAATACCTACATAGCTATCCTGAAATTCTTTAATGAGTTTGTTAGCCTGCAAAATCATTTTGCCAAACGACTGTGACGGTTGCACATCGGCAGTTTGTCCCGATGCTTTTGGAAGTGTTTTTAATTTCTCTTCTACTTTACCGAGCAGAATATTTTTATTGACACCCGCTTTCTCTAATAGAAAAGGCAGCGCATCTTCATCTTTATCTAACATGCCTTTGAGCATGTGTAGCGTTTCTAACTGTGGATTCGAATTATTGAAAGCTTCCTGCTGCGCTGCGCTTAGTGCTTCGAGCGCTTTGGTTGTGAAATTATTTGCATTCATATATGTAAAAGGTTAATCGTTATTGGTTAATAGTTAATAGGGAAATACAGCCGCAAGGTCGCAAATGTTTATCCAAGAAGGAGATGAGGATAATTTGTCATGGGAATGAGATAAATCAGTGACAGAAAAGGTAAAGGAGAAGAGGGAATCAGAAAAAAATTCTGAAATAAAAAAGCCGTCCCTTGAAATTCAATAGACGGCTTTTTTTGCTTTGAAAAAAATTGGGTTAGAAATATGCAATTACCGCATCACCGGTAGCTGTACCCGAACTATAGTCCCATTCTAATTTTAGACCATAAGCACCACAACCTGATGTAACAGCATTCCCATTTCTATCCACTCCGAAAGTAGCTGTAATTGAAAAGTTATCAGTTGTGCTGGTGTATTTACCTTGCGTAGGTCTCCACCATCCACAGGCAGTTCCCGATTTCCATGGGGTAATCATTTCAGTCGTAAAATGAGTTCCAAAACGTGTTGTGCCCCAGGAGTCAATGATTTTTCCTCCGCTGAGAGAATCGCCATTTACAATAGCATAAACCTGTCCACCGGCAAGTCCCCAAGTTGAAAGACGTGCCGTATTCCATGAAGCAATATCACCGTTTTCAAATGTTACAGTCATATTATCGCTTCTTTCCTTAATAGTAACCTGAGAAGTGCCGAAATAAATATCAATCCAGTTAAAGCCATTTACATCAGTAAGATATTTTACTCCGTTAAAAATGAGATAATGATTATTGAGGTTTTGGTAAACAACTTTATAGTTAGTATGTGTAACACGTAATTTAGCACCTGCATCGCTCCATTTAGCACCTTGAATTAGCTCAACTTTAACTGTGCCGCTTCTAATTCGGCTTGGGCTTCCACAT
This sequence comes from Chitinophagales bacterium, assembly GCA_046598235.1. Lineage (GTDB taxonomy): Bacteria > Bacteroidota > Bacteroidia > Chitinophagales > LD1 > Bog-950. The sequence goes on along the minus strand of JBKJJB010000090.1, from coordinate 1,309 downwards.
GCGGTGGTACCATCAAAGGTGAAAGTAACTGTTGGATGGGGAGTACTGGTAGTATCTACATTACTTACACCACAAATATTATAGGCTTCAGTTTCATCCGTTTTTCCAAATGCCGGAATATCTTTTAATACATTATTGATATCTGTATTCAGATTGTCAGATTCCGACTTTGTGTTAGATACATCGTCATTGTGTTGCTTGGCATTTGGGTCTGTAATAGCATCTTTCTTCTTTACACAAGAAGTAAAAATAAGGCATGCTATAAACATAGCTGCCAACGGGTAATAATTACGTTTAATGCGCATGAGGTTGTTTTTTGTATGAACAAAATTAAGATTCATTCATGTAACGCACAACAGCGCAGTTTTAGTATGTGCGTTTTTAAAAACTATTCTCCTGACTTAGTTTTTGTTGTTGCTTTCTATTCGCTTTTATTCTTCATGCCCTTCATCTTGTGGCCTGAACTTGTAAAGCCTAAGCCAAAACGGATGCCGGGAAAAACAAGCGTAGCATTTCTGCGCTCGCTTCGCATATAAGGATTGCCGAATACATCATAATACAATACATCTTCCCGGTAGTTTACATTCTTCATATTCATATTAAACAATATGCTGAAGTTAACTCCGCGCTTAGAATTAAATTTTACACCCAAGCCTGCACTGGCCATAGGACCATGTGCATCTGGTCTTCGGAATGAACCGGCATTCCAATCGCGCCCTCTTTGCAAGCCTGCTATAAAATAACCTGCTTCAACCGCATAAAAGGGAGTAATTCGAGAAGGGAACATATCGCCTGTAAGGTGTAAGTAAAGCGGAACATAAATGCCCGACAAAGCATTGCTTGGAAGATTATTTATTCTACGATTGAAAGGAGATGAAAAAACAAAATCGGCACCTATACCCAAACCCAGTGCTGCATGACGATTGAATTTATATCCCTGCACCAATCGCACACCGCCCTGCTTATTCTCTACCAGTACCTGCAGCAAAGCAAACCTTCCGCTGTTTCTGTATTTAAAACGGATACTATCTTTACCATATCTATCTCCAAAGGAATAATACCTGCCTTGCTCCGAAGGTTTATCTTCCTTGGTAATCTTTTCTATCTCAGCCATAGTTACTGCAAATACGTTGCCGCCAAGGGTTTTAATTTTCATACTTACATTGGGTATCTGCTCGATGATGATACCGCGATAGATGCTGCCGTTCTTCAGATAGATAACATCTTCCATTCCGGACTGAGCATATAAACCGGCAGCAGAAAGCGCGCTGAATAAAACAACCAGCACAGAGATTTTTAAAGTTTTCAT
>JBKJJB010000060.1:0-7865 GCA_046598235.1 Chitinophagales bacterium | reverse complement strand
ATTTTAGAGAGCGCAAAAAATGTTCCGCGCACATGGCATTGCTGCATTATTTGTTTGGTAATGGGAACCAACTTGCTTTTACCACTCGTTGTTCCCGCAGTTTTTGCAAACCACTTCACCGATTTGTCGGTCATTACTTTTTGCTGACCGGCTTTAATTTTCTCAATATAGCTTTCGTAAAAATCGTATTGGGTAATCGGAACTGTGTTTTGAAAATCTTTGTAAGATTTTATTTCAGCAAACTTCAAATCCTTTCCCAGTTCGGTATAAGAAAGCTGCCGGAGAATTCTCTTCAAAATCTTTTGCTGATGGCGAATAGATTTTTCTGCTGTAAAATCGGGAGGGAAAGTAAGTTTGAGATAAATGCGAAAAAGGAAATTCTTCCAATCAAATTTCATGGAAAGAAATTAAATCAACTTGTAAATTTTCTTCTCAAAATAAAGTTCTGCCCAAGATAAACTCTGCGAACTTGTTCATCGCTTGCAAGTTCTTCAGCAGTTCCTGCTTTTAGAATCTTTCCTTCAAATAAGAGATACGCACGGTCAGTTATAGAGAGCGTTTCCTGCACATTATGGTCGGTAATCAGTACACCGATATTTCTCTTTTTCAATTCTTCCACAATGCGTTGAATATCTTCTACCGCAATAGGGTCAATACCTGCGAAAGGTTCATCCAACAAAATAAATTTCGGATCGGTGGCAAGCGCGCGCGCTATTTCAGTTCTTCTTCTTTCACCACCACTTAACACATTTCCCATACTGGTTCGAACGCGATTCAATCCAAATTCACCCAGCAAAAGTTCTAATCTTTCTTTCTGCTCGTGCTTTGAAAGTTTTGTCATTTCCAAAACTCCGGCAATATTATCTTCTACCGAAAGATTGCGAAACACCGATGCTTCCTGCGGTAAATAACCTACGCCCAACTGCGCGCGTTTATACATTGGCAAGTCGGTAATGTTTTGGTCGCCCAAATAAATTTCACCTTTATCGGGTGGAACCAAACCTACAATCTGATAGAAAGAAGTTGTTTTACCGGCACCGTTTGGTCCAAGCAGACCGACAATCTCTCCTTGATTTACTTCCACAGAAACATCGTTTACAACGGTTCTGCCTTTATAAGTTTTGAATAAATTTTTAGAGCGAAGAGTGAGCATAATTAAAAATCTGTGCCGAATGAAAAATAGTAAGCCGGCTGTTTAGATATCTCTCCAGAGTCATATCCCCACGCCATATCAAAACGCAAAAAGTAGCCGAGAATAGAGGTGCGAACACCAGGACCAAAGCCCATGATGATGGGTGTTTTATAACGTTTTACTCGAACAATTACTGAAGGATTATTATCGCTGGTGTTTGGAATTTCTTCACTAAACAGAGGATTAGTATCGGAGAATGGCGACTTACCTTCCCATGCCGTACCAGCATCGAGAAAAGCTATCAACTGAAAGTTGCGAATAAATTCAGAGCGGATAGGTGCATTGATAAGTGCGGCAAAAACAGGAATGCGAAGTTCAGAGTTGAACACAATAAACTTATCGCCATTGCGGGCATTTTGTTTGAAGCCACGAAGAGGAGTTGCTAAAGTTTGAAATGCATAATTGTTGTTGCGGTTAATCGGAGTGCTTTGGTCAAATTTTTCAAAGCGCGGAGCAGTAATCCAGTTATCTAATCCACCGAGGTAATAAATCATTTTCAGATTGCCGAAAGAAGCTCCTGCAGCTAATCTATTTGCCCAAATAATTTGCTTGTAAATTTTTTGGTAGTGGCGCAAATCAAATCCGAAAAGACTAAGCGCTTTGTTATTAAACTGAGGAATAGGCAAATCAAAATTCTTCGAATAGTTTTTATTCTTGGTCGGAAATTCCTTTTGCACTTCGCCAAAAACTTTAAAGCGAGTGCCATAGCGAATATTAGTTGCCACTTCAATACAATTATCAAAAACATACTCTACTCGCGCTATCAACCAATTATTGGAAATGCTTGGCAGCACACGAGTAAGTGAATCTTCCGATTTCAAAACTATTTTATCATTTCTGAAAGCTAAGTTGAATCGCAAACTGTTGAGCACATCAAACGGATAGCTCAATTGTAATTCGGCATAATTTGTTTTGATACTGTAATTGACTGTTTGCCCATCAGGGACCGGCACATTCAAAAATGGAATTCGGTCGCTTGTAGAATTGGATTGCGATCTGCGATAGAAAGTAAATTTTTTATCAAGACGTTTTGTAAGATTCTCGTAAGTGATAAAATATTCGCTATTACTGGTAATGCCGATAAATGGCAAACGGAACCCTCCGTATATTTTGTGATTCTCCAATAAATCGGTAACACCAAACTTAATCATGAAACCCATCGGGTTTGAATTGAATTGTGGGTTAGAGGGGTCAAACGGCTGATAGCGGTTTATAAGGATGTTGTTATCAACCTGCGCAATTACCTTATCTACCATCAAGCGAATGAAATACGGACGCACCTTCGAGAAACGAAACACATATCCGCTTTGAGTAACACTCAGCTTTGATGCAGTAGCTGAATCCCAGTCAAATAATTTTATTCCGTAATCAAACTCGCTTTGAAAATCATAAGGGCGGTTTCCTTTATTCGCTTTTACCGAATCGTAAGCTTGGGTAAAGTTGCTTGCGGGAGTTTCATCGGGCTTCTTTTCCTTATTCGCTTCAATTTCTTTGCGCTGTAACTGATGAATGTATTCTGTTACTGGAGTTTTGGATTGAGACGCAGTAGATTCTATTTTGTATTTACGGAACTGAACTTGATTATTGTTTTTAAAAAGATCAACTGTAAGATTTTTTTGCGGCACAATATTTTGCTCGCGGATGTTGTGAAAATAATTAGTGTAAGAAGTTGTAACTCCGCCAACTTTATAAATTTTTTCGAAGGAAGAATCCACTAACTGAACTTCGTTATAATCAAGCACTAAATGTGCAGGAGTAGCTTGCGATACCTGAACTGAATCTAACTCGCCTGTTTCTTTTATTGTAAAACGCAATGTTTTTTGGTTGTGGTCAAATACACTTTCAAAATGACCGATGTGACGATTTCTGACTCCATTCTCTTCGCTCAAAAAACAAAACAAACTGTCATTCAAATTTTGCGGATATGATTCGTTGGAGAAAGGTGTTTTTGTAATTCGATACAGCACATTTTGATTAGCATCTAAATCATAGAAAAATAAATCAAGTTCCTTGTTCATCACCTGCGACTCATATCGTTGCGAACGAAGAGTATCATCTTCTCTGTTGCTGGCAAACATAATTCCGCGAATGCTATCAGCATTAATGTAAGCCGGATATAAATCATCAAAATAATCGTCTGTAATTTTTCGGGTAGTGGTAGAGGCAATAGTATAGAGATAAACATCCGTCTGTCCGTTTTGAACCGCGCTCATCACCAACTGTTTCGAATCCATATAGTTGAAGCTAATCACCTTCTGAAATTTGCGGATTGGATTCTTTTCTTTCTTCTTCTTCTCTACATCATAAAAGCGGATAAAAATATTCGAACGCTTATCGTTGATGAATGCCAGTTTCTTTCCCGAAGGATCCCATGCAAGCAATGGAATAGACTGGTCGGTAAACAAAGTATTAGTTCTCCATCCTGCTCTAAAAATCACTTTCGCTTTTTTGCCGTTTTCGGTGTTGAGCAAATGAACTTTGTATCGCCCCATATCATTGCTGGCATAAGCGATATATTTTCCATCGCTACTTAACCTTGGCAGATAGTAATCAAGATTCTTTTTGATTTTTGTTTTTACAATCGTGCTGTCATCGGGCATGGAAGAAAGTTGTGCTTCTTTGGTAAAGCGTTCAACATAATAAGTGTACCATGCTTGTAGTGTTTCGTTCAGGTCCGTGCCGAGTACAAACATAAATCCGTTGTCAACGCTGCGATTTACGCGAGTGAGGTAAACAACATTTGACAGCGCACTTTTACCGTGCACTTCTTCGATATAATGCCAAATGGATTGACCAACAAAAGCCGATTCTTCGGGTTGCAGTTTTTTTAGCTTCTTGTATCTGCCATTCATGATGCCGTCACGCAGACGATCTTCCATATCACTGTTCCAACTTTCACCTATATGTTGAATCAACCCTTGGCGATACCAATGCGGCAAGTTCAATAACACTGCATTTTGAATCTTCTCGCCAAAACCGCTTCCACGCACCATCTGATCAATATAGATTTTGGCAATGCCTTCGCGTATTTGCTTATCAAGATTTTGGTGATTACCATTAAAGTACACAAACATTTTGCCTTCGGGAATATTTACTGTGCCTCCCGCATTCTGCCCTTGGTCGTAAATGCCAATGTTGGTTTGATTGAGTTCGTTTATGTTGTTGTAAACGATAACATCAATTTTTCTTTTGTAGCGGAAGTCGAGCAGTTTCGAAATATCATCGGCATTATCTTCGGCAGATTTAATAGCATACTTTGCTATATCCTGTCCGCCCAAATAAAAGTAAGTGATAAAGTTATCGCTCTCATAATATTGAAATGTAAAATCTTTGTATTGAACGCGGTTTTGCCCGAAGGTTTCGGTGCCCTGAGAGAAAGAGACAATAGACAACAGACAACAGACAACAGACAAAACCAAATTTCTGATTTCTGATTTCTGATTTCTGATTATATAAAGAGGTATTTCTTTTCTAAAAAAAATCATGGATAAAACTTCAAACGTCAGCAGAGAATATTTGTTTTGCGCTCAACGAATCAAACTTAATCAAAATAGTTTCATGCTCAAGATTCACAAACATACTTTTAATCCGTTTCAGGAGAATACTTATATCATAGAGGATGAAACCAAGGAGTGTGTAATTATTGACCCGGGATGTTCCAACGAAAAAGAAAGAGCTAAATTGGTTCAGACAATAGATTCATTTGGCTTGAAGCCGGTGAAGTTGCTTAACACACATTGCCACATAGATCATTTTCCGGGAAATAAATTTGTATGCGACACATACGGACTGCTGCCCGAATTTCATGAAATAGAATTGCAGGTAATGTATGCTGCGCTCGACTATCAGGATTTGTTTGGCTTTAAATTAGAAGCTTCGCCAGAACCGAAGAACTTTTTGAAGGAAGGAGATGAAGTGAAATTTGGCAATACCATCCTCCAGGTTCTTTTTACTCCCGGTCATTCACCCGGCAGTTTGTCGTTTTATTACAGCCCCCAAACCCCCGAAGGGGGCTTCAAGGACAAAAAGCCAACTTTGGATTTGGCTGCTAAAGTCCTCCCTTTCGGGGAGGATTTAGGAGGGGCTGTAATCATCAGTGGCGATGTATTGTTTCAGGGTAGTGTAGGCAGATACGACCTGCCGGGGGCAGATGGACAAGTGTTATTTCAAACACTTACCAATAAAATGATGACACTACCCGATGATGTAAAAGTTTATAGCGGACATGGTCCTGAAACTTTCATAGGGATTGAGCGCAGGAATAATCCCTTTCTGCAAAGGGGCGCGTTCATTTAATAGGGCATGAACAAATAATAAACTGAATTGTTACTTTCATCTAAAACTATTTTAGATGAAAAATCTTTCCCTTCTACTATTGTCGTTTCTTTCGTTTAGTGCAATTGCACAAACCTACACGGTAGGCACTCAAACAATAAACTATACAGATGCTGCACGAAGCAATCGTTCAGTCGGTGTGGAGTTTCGTTACCCCGGTACAAATGGAGCTGTTGCCAACGGGCAATTTCCGTTTGTAATATTTGCGCACGGCTTTCAAATGGATCAGGTGCCGTATTATCCCTATGCCGATTCGTTGGCAAAACAGGGTTACATTGTAGGGTTACTCACCACCGAAACAGCTCTGCTTCCCAGCCATCCGAATTTTGCGCAAGACCTTATTTTTGCTTACAACAAACTGATTGCTGAAAGCAGTTCCAACAGTTCTTCACCTTTTTATCAAAAAGTAATTCCCAGAGGTGCAATCGGAGGACACTCGATGGGTGGCGGAAGCACTGTTCTTTCGGCACAGTACAGTAACCCCGCCACCTGCTACTTCACTCTTGCGGCAGCGGTTACAAATCCTTCTTCGGTTACAGCCGCACCATCTATGACCAAGCCTTACTTATCGTTTGCCGGCAGCAGAGATTGTGTAGCTCCTATTGCTACTCATCAGCAGCTTATGTATGATGCTTCGGGTTCTGCCTGCAAGTTTTTAATCAATATTACCGATGCCTTGCATTGCCAGTTTGGCAATGGAAATTTTCAATGCAATTTTGGTGAAGGGTTTTCGGGTTGTGCTTCATCACCGCTAAGCCGTGCTGCGCAAATCAATAAGACGCTTGATTTCTTAGTTCCATTTCTCAATTATTATCTGAAAGGTGATTGTAGTGCATGGACACTTTTTGAAAGCCGTTATGCTTCTAATACGGTAGATGTGTTGCAACGCAACTGCACCAACATTGTTCCTTCAAATGCTTCTATTATCGGCAACAATTATTTCTGTAATGGAAGTTCTACTACGCTTACTGCGTCTCCTTCGGGTTTCAATTATGTGTGGAACGATAATTCAACTGCTGATACTTTGAGTGTTTCCTCTGCAGGAAATTATTCGCTAGTGGTGGGCAATGGTGTTTGCTCGTTGCCATCTGTGTCGTTGAATGTAACGGAGAACTTTCCTCCGGCAACTCCATCATCAATTACAGCAAGCGATACGGTTTGTTCGAATATTGCGAACATCAATATCTCTGTAGTAAATGATGTAAACACAACCACCTACAACTGGACATTGCCAAATGGTTGGAACATTACTTCGGGAAATAATACTAATGCGATAGAAACAACTTCGGATATAAGCGGAGGAGTTATTTCTGTAACTGCTGAAAATGATTGCGGTATTTCTTCTGCCGTTCAAAAAACGGTTACGGTCATTCCTTCAAATCTCGGAACGTTGGGAAATATCACAGGCGATACTTTATTCTGCGAAGGTGAAACGGCTCAGTTCAATATTGCTTCGGTAAGCGGGGCTGATTCGTATGTATGGACTTTACCTTCGGGCTGGTCGGTGGTTTCGAATAATGTGGAGACAGTTTCATCTTTGGTTTTTTCGGGTAGTGGCACTGTGAGTGTGCAGGCAGTTAATAACTGCGGACAAAGTATTCCAGCGATTTTGAATGTAGTGGTAACGGATACACCCCAAATAACTGTTGCCATGCAGGGCAATCAATTAGTCTCGCAACCTTCGGGAAGCAGCCATCAATGGTATTTAGATGGAGTGGCTATAACTGGCGAAACCGATTCCGCCATCATTCCCCAACAAACCGGAAACTATTCGGTAGTAGTAACAGATAGCAACGGTTGCAGCGGAGTATCGCAGGCACTCAGTTTTATCTTGACAGGAATGCAGGAAACAGAAGCAGATGCTTTCAGCATTTATCCAAATCCGAACTCAACAGGTGAATTACAGTTTAGGGTAACAGAAGAATGGTTAGGAGCGGAGGTAAAGATTTTTGATATAACGGGAAGAACAGTGATGATGAAGACGGAAGTTCAGAGTCTGAAGTCAGAAAAAGATATTTCTGCCCTGCAATGGGGCACTTACATAGTCAGCATTGAAAAAGGCGGACAAAAGCTGCGAAAAAAAGTAACCGTACAATAATCAGAAGTATTTAATAGGCTGATATACATGCATTATAAATTGAATGCTGTCATTGGCAACGAAGGTTTCCGTAGTGAAGCATCTTGTATTAGCAGGACAAACACATACATGATTTCTCGCTTCGGAAACCTACGCTGCCAATGACATGTTATAAAACGAAAAAAAACTTATACATGAAGTTCTCAAAAAATACAAAAAACCACATAGGAACATAAGAGAGCATAGAGCCAATAAAATCAG
>JBKJJB010000056.1:0-6568 GCA_046598235.1 Chitinophagales bacterium | reverse complement strand
GCTACCGTTTACCCACAAGTACGAGTAAAATGAGTTCTTTGTCGGATGATAGAACCAATTAATTCTTTGCCGAACTTTACCGGTATGTTTAACGATATTCGAATTGATAATAGAGCCACTGAATTATTGCGCAGTTTTGTTAGCACTCGCAAATCTGCTATCAGTAAAATGTCGGATAATTTTGCTCAACAGAAATCATTTTATCGGCTGTTAAGCAACAGTAAGTTTAAGGAAGAAATCATCAAGGATGCTACTTATACTACCTGCAATAAAAACTGTGATGGGCGCGAAGTATTAGCTATTTGCGATACCGTAGATTTTAATTTAGACAATCATAAAGGGCGAATTGAATTGCAGAATGGGTTTGGATTATCTGCCAATACCACCTTAGGGTTTAAACTACACAGCAGTCTGATAGTAGATGCACAGAATTCTTTTCCGATAGGATTTTCTTCTATCGAAATTTGGAATCGCCCGTTTGATGGCCTGCTCAAGCAAGCGCGGAAATACCAAAGTGCCAGGCTAGCAGAAAAGGAATCAAACAAATGGCTAAAGGGGTTCGATAACACCCAAGCAAATATATCGGAGGCGAAGAGCATTACCTTTGTGGCGGATCGAGAAGCAGATATTTATGATGTATTGGCAAGACCACGGGCGGCAAACATCCAATATGTTATCCGGTCAAAAAGCGACCGCAAAACACCGGATGGGCAAGTCGTCAGTCATTGTTTATCAAAATCGGCTGTACAGTTTGAATTTGATTTACTTTTAGAAGGAGACATCAGAAAGAACAGTAAAACAAGGGTTGCCAAACTACAAGTAAAATATCAACCGGTTACGCTTACTCAGCCGCAGAGTTGTAAAGACACAACGCTCCCCAAAACAACTCCAACAACGGTCATAGAGGTATCAGAAGTAGCCGCTTCTAAAACAAAAATATACTGGCGACTATACACCACACACCCTGTTTTTACCAATGAACAAGCGATGCAAGTGGTGGAATGGTATAAAGCAAGATGGTTAATAGAACAGGTGCATCGGCTACTAAAAACCGAAGGATTAGAAATAGAAACCACCCAGTTAGAAAAAGCGGCATCTATTAGAAAACTTCTTGCCATTGCCCTTTCTGCAACCCTGCGAATACTACAAATGCATATTGCTTATAACAGCGAAACAGAAGAAGAAATAGGGATTGCTTTTAATGAGCAGGAAAAGAAATTTTTACACCTGCTCAGCCGCAAACTGGAAGGAGCCTCGAACAAACAAAAGAATCCCTTTCTACCCGACAAATTAAAGTGGGCTACTTGGATAATAGCCCGCTTGGGAACTTGGAAAGGATACCAATCCCAAAGACCACCAGGCGTAATCACGCTTCAAAAGGGCTTAGTTAAATTTTATCACATGTACGAAGGATGGACTTTAGCCGATGAACTACTTGTGGGTAAACGGTAGGTCAAGATGGGGGGACTAGTACAAGTTGGGAAAGGACGGGGTTAACGTGTAAATAAAAAATCTAATTCGCGGCAGGGTCTCAGTGCTTTGGCAGGATACTGACGAAAACTAAACTTACTTCTGTTTTTCTTCCAACTCTTTCAATCTTCTTTCCATAGAAAAAAGAAAAGCAAAAATGCAGGTGAGTATAATTACAAGCACAGCCACTACAACATAAATCTTCAGGTTGCTTTTAAAGAAATCGTTTGTATCGGTTTCGCCTTGAGCAAAGGAGATGAGAGAAAAGAAAACAGACAGTAAGGTCAATATATATTTCATGATTCCTGTTTTTGTTGAACAAACTGTAAGCGAATGCGAATAGATAAAATCCAAAAGCCGAGAAGAATCCAGCCGATAACGGCAGGATAAAAGAACGCTCGCAGTGTGCTGTCCAAATCATATTTACTAAAAGCCGGATTGCCCCCATTGCCAGGGTGCATTGAATCGGTTAAGCGCGGCAAAACAAACACACACATAATAAAGACAATGAAAGCAAAGACGTTGTAAACGGCAGCTATCTTATCGCTCTTTACACGGTCGGTTAACATGCCGCGCATTACAAGATAAGCCACATAAAAAAACATGGCAATTAATGCTGCTGCCATCTTTACATCTTCCAGTAAAAGTTTTCGCATAACATCGCCCCACGATACTCCAATATACCAGGTATACTTTGCCCAAATTAGTCCGGTAAGATAGCCGCAAGTGCCAAACAGCATGGCAACTACTACGCTTTCATGTGCATACACATCCCACTTTTCTTTTCCATTTACTAAATATAAAATACTACAGATGCTCGAAAAGAATACGAGCATGGTCATTACAAACCACATGGGCACATGAAAGAAAGTGTTTCGGATTGTTTCGTAGAGAATTTCGCGGTACGGAAAACAAACTACCTGGTGCTTGTTGTTGTTTACTTCCGGTTCAGTGGCAGTCAACAAAGCAATGGATGAAGAATCAACCTCGCTCAATTTTACCAGAGTAATAGCATCGCGTAAGGCAAAGGTGCCGTCTAAATCATCGTTTATTACTACATCAATACTGGCGGGTTTAAAACTGTCCTGTTGCAAGGAAGAAATGGCAAACTGCGCTTCAATTTTTTCGTTGCTCACAACTTTGTAAGAAAGAGGAGCATAATAGTTACTTCTATTCTTAAACCATAGTTGAACTTTACCTGCATCGGGAGAGGTAAAATGAGAGTGATAAGCAGTAATTTGAAAAGTGTAAACCGAATCGGTGTAGAGAGAAACCGGAGTAACCTTTGTAATTCCAGGACCGAGTTGAATAAAAAAACTACCCGCTAATACATAAATCAGAAGAAACACTGATAACCATTTCCACCACTTACTGTAAAGCCAATTCATTTAGATGCGAGACATTAGATATTAGACAATAGACAGATGCGGCAAATATAAAAAAGGACAGATGCTTGGCGGTATCTGTTTCGTATTTCCAATTTCGTGGTTTGTAATTTATTTAAAGCAGGTTCCCTTTTGGGTCATCCAGGGATGGATTTCGTAAGTCAGCCTTCCTGATTTTACGGCAGGGTCGTTGTCAACAAAACTTCTTACTTCTTCTTCGCTGCCCGAATCGAAAATAAATATGCCGCGCATATCTCCCTCATCCAAAAAAGGTCCTGCCACATTCAGTTTGCCTGATGCTGCTAACTTGTTGATGTTTTCCATGTGACCTTTCTGAATTTTTGCAGCGGTAGCTGTATCCTGATCGCGGTGCGGACCTTTCTTTAATAGCACAAAATAGTATGGCTTTAGGTCATCGGCTTTGTTTTTCTGCTGAGCCGATAGAAGATTCGCGGTAAAAAGAATAAGAATTGAAAGAGCAATACGTTTCATCTGTTATATTTTGCTTTTTAAAGGTCAGATGGAATGCCCATGATATTCATTCTTCAGTTGGTGGTTTTGAACCATGGGCATTTCATGATAGAAAGCTACGAAAATATTTTTGAGATAAAGTCATTTTCAAATTTCTCTTCGGGGTCAAATTGCTTGCGGAGTGCATTGAACTCATTTAGCTTCGGATAAACTGACTGCAAATAATTTTTATCGGCAGTAAACTCTTTACCCCAATGCGGTCTGCCATTATATTTCTTCGCCAGTGTTTCAAAATCGTTCATTAGTTCTTTCCAGCCGAAGTTATCGGCATTATATGCACCCAACCACATAGTATCTCTGCCGTTGCAGGGGCTCAAAGCGTATTCATCTGCTTTGGTAAATCGTATCTCCTGAATAAAGTTGATGCGGTGCTGTGAATCGTTTATCATCTGCTTGTATTCGCGCAGCACATCTTTCGCAACCGCCATATCAAATGCCCATTCTGTTTCGCGGTGCAGGGGTGGCTCGGGAACATTAAATACTTTATAACTCTTTTCAATGCGGTGAAGCGGCTTTGCGAAATTCTTCACCAATAGTTTATTGATGTTTCTTCTCCAATCGCGGTTAATGTTTCCAATCTTCAGCAGCAGGCGATAACCAATTACCGAAATAAACTCATCCATAAACCATTGGCGGAATCTGGAATCATTCGGAGCACTTTGGGTACGGGTGTAACGATACAACACTAAATCTTTGGTATGCGGAAACCACCACATTTTAAAGTGGTCGGTGTAATCGGTAAAGCGGTGCAGCACATCTATCGTTTTATCAAACTCAGCGGCTATGGTCATATCCTGAAGTTGAAACGCAGGAACTATGTTGAGTGTGATTTCAGAAATAATTCCGAGACATCCTAAGTTGACTACACATTGATTGAACAATTCTTTATCCCGCTCGCGGTGCAGCGTCAGCTTTTCTCCGCTTGCTTTTATTAGCGTGAACTCTTCCATCTGCGAGCCGAGTATTTGATAGTTCATTCCGCTGCCGTGGGTGCCGGTGCTGATGGCTCCTGCCAAAGACTGATAAGCAATAGAGCCGAGATTAGTAAGTGCCAGTCCTTCTTTATCTAAATATTCATTCAGTTGCCAGAGCTTAATTCCGGGTTGAACTTTTATTTGCAGCTTTTCCTTGTCGAGATGAAGTACTTTGTTGTAGCGGTCGAAGTTGATGAGCGTATCATCCGTCAGGCAAATTGAATTCCATGAATGTCCGGTTCCGGTAACTCTTACTTTCCGGCTTCTTTTAATCAACTCAATAATTTGCTCTTCGGTTTCGGGCTGATAAAAATTCTTTGCGGTGCATGTTTCGTTCTTTGCCCAGTTGGTAAAGCGGTAATTGGCTTGCTGAATCATCGGGGGCTAAAAAACAAAAAACCCCCGATACAATCGGAGGTTTTTGCGTTCGGGGGAACTATCAAAAAACTAAAAACTAAAAATAAAAAAGCGAAGTGCGGGGAAGGCACTTCAATTACAAGACTAATGGAGCATAAAAAGCGTTGCATCGGGTGGAAGTTTTTTTCTGCCTTAAATAAACTTAAATAACAAGGTGACGTTTGTTTTTCAGATAATTGCAAACAACTTTGATGCACCTTCCGCTGATGAAAAAAACCATCCTTGTCTTTTTACTCTTTGCCGCGCAGCAAATCTTTTCGCAGTGCGTAGCACCTTTTCAGGACATCAACAATTTTGTTTACCTGTTTGATGCAGGGCAGTCGAACTATATCGAGAACCTTCCGGTTACTAATATGAAAGTGGGTAGGGCGGGCATGGCAGCTTATACTCCGCAAAACGGACGGCTGAAAATGTATTACAAAGGGAAAACCTACACCATCAACGACAACTCCCCGAACTACTACATGACCGATAATTTCTTTTTATATCAAAACTATAATCAGGTAAAAGTTTTTTATGGTAATGAGTTTAAGGCTTTGGAAAATTTCTTTCGCCCCGATATAGATTCGCTTTATTACTCCGACAGTTTAATTGCATGGACGAATACGCTGGGCGAACTGAATATTTTTTACGAAGGCGAAACTCACTTGCTGGAACGCACTGAAATAACCCGTGCCAAAGCGGGCGATAATATGTTTGCTTATGTGGACCGCAACGGCAACTTTAAAGTGTATTACCACGGGCAGCTTCAAACGCTTGAAACCTACGAGCCGCGCAATTTTTTGGTTAACCGCGACATGATGGTTTATGTTGATTGGTATGGCAATCTTAAATTTTTTCATGATGGCATTGTGAGTGAAACCGCCATACCTGCTCCGCTTGAATACTGGGCAGGGGAAGGCTATGCCGCCTATATTTCGCAACTGAAACAGTTAGTGGTGTATTACAAAGGCGAAGAAACAACACTGATGAACGACCGCCCTCTCGACCTCACAATTAAAGAGAACATCATTGCATATACCGATAAGGGAAAAAATTTTTGGTGCTGGTATAAAGGAAAAAAATATTGGCTGGAGCGATTTTTACCGCTAAGCTTTAAGATAGATAACGATATTATCGTTTACCAAGATTTAGACTTTCGGCTAAGGGCATTTTACTATGGCGAGCAGATGCAGGTGAGCGACCAAATGGTAAGGAAAGCTACCGATGCCAAAGAAGAAATATATAAACTCTATAACGAAGCCGTTACCTATTCTATAATGCCTTACCAAACTAAGGTTTGGTGCAATAAGAAAACCTATACTTTCGAGTAAAAAAATCTCCTCAAAAATATTTTGCAAAATTGTTTTCTTTGTTAAATTCGTTTTCAAGACACAAAGAGCTATTAGCGGTTAGCCGGTAGCCATTAGAAAAGAAAAATGTTTTTTGTATTCTGTATTCTGTATTTCGAATTCTTAATTCTTAATTCTTAATTTATAATTCTTCATCCCCGCATAATGACTAACCACCACACCACCAACTCTTTCGCATATTCTCTCAGGGGGGGGGGTACCGCACTTTACGCGCGCGGAGTATAATTCACAGCTTTCTTTTTTCCAACCTGTCTGCCATTATTTTTCTACAGCGCACGGTTTTTCAGAAAAACCGCACATTTCTTTGCGCCAACCGCACGGTTTTTTCAAAAAACCGCACATTTCTTTGCAGCAACCGTATGGTTTTTTGCGCCAACCGTATGGTTTTTGCCATCTACCGCACCCTTCTTCACAAAAACCGCACGGTTATCAGGGCAAC
>JBKJJB010000054.1:0-3032 GCA_046598235.1 Chitinophagales bacterium | reverse complement strand
TGCCGTATTAAACGAATAAGTATAAAGCGGAACTAGCAGATAATTCAGAAACCTTCCGAGGATGCTGCTAAGCCCGTAGATGGCGGTTTGAGAGGCGAGTTTTTTAATTGGATTCACACAAGTATTTCTACAAACGCTAAATTCTTTGTTTTATTCGAAGCACAGCACTCACTTTTCAATAAAGCGAGTGGGGTTGTAATGTTTATGGTACGTTTAAGGAAACCCTTTATAGAAATTATTTCTATGGCCAAAGCGCGCAAACCACACTACATTGTTTCGAATTACAATTCCGATTCGGTAATGCTCAGCAATTTTAATCCGGTAATGCGTTTTGCAATTTCTTAGTTTTTTAAGGTTGGCAATTTGCGAAACCGATTTTGTCTGTTTCACATTCAAGATGCAATTTTTTACTTCTTCAAGTACGTTGCGGTTGTCAATGTCTATATCGCGGTTGAATTGCCCTTTAAATTTTAACTCCATGTTTATTGAGGGTTGAATACACGGTTTTTTCTGAAACCTCTTCTGTTTCCATGCCTTCGTCTATCCATTTTGCTAGAGCAGTTTCTTCTTTTTCATCTTCACCAACCAACCGAGATTTGAACCCAAATTTTCTTATCAAAGCGTTAAACAAGCTTTCGTCTTTATCGGGCACATTTATAATAATCGTTTTCATAGTTAAGTTTTGAAATTTATAAAGTCAAATATAAAAACACAAAAAGCAAAAAAGGGATATTATTTTAAATATTTAAAGCAGGTTGCCAATCGGAAAAGTAAACGTATAAACAAAACATCCCTCCATTCAATAGGTTATCGCAAATCTCATTGTTGTAGGCATCCCCCTTTCGATCTTTCGGCAGGGGTTTTTTATTTGCTAACACTTGTTTGTTTGCTAAACCTTTTATAGCTTCGCTATCAATCGTTAGTTTATGGCAACAGCAAAACAAAGCATCGGCACTAAGCAAAACATTCGCCTTGCGGCAGAAAAACTTTTTCGTCAGCGCGGCTATGCGGCTATCGGCATGAGGGAACTTGCCAAAGCAGTAGGCATAGAAGCGCCCAGCATTTATAACCACTATAAGTCGAAAGATGAGCTGCTCAGTGAAATCTGTTTTGAT
This sequence comes from Chitinophagales bacterium, assembly GCA_046598235.1. Classification (GTDB taxonomy): domain Bacteria; phylum Bacteroidota; class Bacteroidia; order Chitinophagales; family LD1; genus Bog-950. Next base: position 1,917 of record JBKJJB010000054.1, on the reverse strand, counting down.
ATTGCCGGACAGTTTTACAAAGCATTTGATGCAGCAGTGACGGGAGAAGAAAAATTTCCGAAAAAACTTCGGGCAGGAATTAAGGCCCACGTAGGTGTAATTGCCTCAAACATTGAAGCCTCGGAAGTATTTTTTAACGAATGGACATTCCTCGAAGAACCCAATCTGACTAAATTTAAAAAGTCGCGCTACGATTACGAAATAAAATTCCGCGACATCATAGATAAGGGAATTAAAAAGGGTGATTTCAAAAAGATGAACTCGAAATTGGTTGCCTTTGCCATTTTCTCGGCACTCAACGCTACTCACGACTTATATAAATCTAAAGAAAAGCTAACTACTGAAGATATTGCAGAAAGTATTTCCGAATTGCTCCTTAAAGGATTAAAAGCATAACTATGTACGGTTCAACTAATCTTTCAGATGAAGATGTAAAGCGAATGAACGACACCTCTGCCGAAAGCGAAGAGAAACTCGAAATATTTGAAGCGCGTATTGCGCGTGGCGAAAAAATTGAGCCGCATGATTGGATGCCTACCGAGTATCGCAAGCAGTTAATTCGAATGATTGAGCAACATGCACATTCTGAAATTGTTGGCGCATTGCCCGAAGGAACCTGGATTACCCGCGCTCCAAACTTCAGGCGCAAACTCGCGCTCATTGCAAAAGTTCAGGATGAAATTGGGCACGGTCAACTACTGTATTCGGCAGCAGAAACACTTGGTAAAACACGCGAGCAAATGCTCAATGATTTGTTGAATGGAAAATCAAAATATTCAAACGTATTCAACTATCCGGCAAAAACATGGGCGGATATTGCGGTGATTGGGTTTTTAGTGGATGGCGCGGCTATCGTCAATCAGGTTATAAATTCAAAAGGAAGCTACGGACCTTATTGCCGCGCGCTCGAAAGAATTTGCTACGAAGAAAGTTTTCACTTAAAACAAGGTCACGACAATGTGGTTTATCTCGCTACCGGAACAAAATACCAGCGAGAAATTTTGCAAGATGCTATCAATCGATGGTATCGTCCGCTGTTACATTTTTTTGGTCCCACAGACAAACAAAGTGCTCACAGCGAAAAATTGATGAAGTGGAAAATTAAACTGGCTTCGAATGATGAAATGCGAAATCAGTTTCTTGATCAGTATGTTCCAAAAATATGGGAACTCGACATTACCTTTCCCGATAAAAATTTAAAAAAGAATAATGATGGTATTTGGGAATTTAGTGACCCCGATTGGGATGAATTTAAGCGAGTGATAAACGGTGACGGACCTTGCAACGCAGAAAGAATTGCAGTAAGAAAATTTGCAGAAGAAGCCGGAAGATGGGTTCGCCAAGCGTTAATGAATCCTTCTGAAAAATATGTAGCACCATTGGCATAATTCAAAATGGAAACGATGAACACGTTAGACCCCAGAATAAAAAGATTGGATATCAAGAAGGTTGAAGCAGGCGAAATGCAAACCAATTCGCATTTGCCTACCTATGAGGTTTTTCATCAGGAGAAAAGAGGAAAACAGGTAGTACATGTGGGAATTGTTCACGCGCCAAATCCTGAAATGGCGCTGGTGATGGCGAAAGAAGTTTTTGGCAGAAGGGGGAAAACAACAAACTTATGGGCGGTAAAAACGAGTGAGGTTTACACTTTTAGCGAAGAAGACGAAACTATGTTTGAAACTACAGCTGAGAAACTTTTTCGCGACCCGGCTTTTTATAAAGTGCGCGATAGAATTGAAAAATTTCAAAACAAGAACAAAGTGCAATCATGAATAATAACGCATTAAAAGATTTACTTTTCAAGATGGCTGATGATGCGCTCATCATTGGACATCGCAATTCTGAATGGACCGGCATTGGACCAATGTTAGAAGAAGATTTGGCTTTTTCTTCGATGGCGCAGGATAAAATAGG
>JBKJJB010000047.1:0-4612 GCA_046598235.1 Chitinophagales bacterium | reverse complement strand
TATGACGGAGTGCCGCTTTCGGTTTTCGGTCATACAGGTTTTACAGGTACTTGCGTATGGAGCGACCCTGAAAATAATCTCACTTATATTTTTCTAAGCAACCGTGTTTATCCGAATGCAGAAAATAATCAGTTGGTAAAGATGAATATCCGCACTGACTTGCAGGGAGTGATTTATAAGGCGATGGGGAAGTAAAAGCTAAACCAAGGAACTCATCTCATACAAAACATCGGGACAAAAATCTACTTCATTGTCCCAAGAAAGAGTTCCGTAACTGTCAAGCTTTACAGTTTTAAAATAATCTGCGTCTAATAATTTTTTATAAATGCTCTCTGGTGAGTTGTGTGTTTCTAACAACGGCTTTAAATCAATCAACCGGGTTTCGTCCGTGTTGAATTTGCATACCACACTGTATGGTTTAACTTCAATTATATTGGTGATAAAGTGTAGCATGTTAAACGAGTGGTTCAATTTTATTCCACGTTGGCTTTTCTTTATTAAGTCCTTCAAAATTTTCCAGCAATTCTTGCTCATGAATAATTGCCCACGCCTGAACAAGTTTAAGTTGTTTTGGTGGCAAATATCCTTCCGTTATTTCTTGTGTACGAATATCTACAACAGCTTTATAATTTCCATACTCCGCATGAAAGTGTGGCGGTGCATGGTCAAGAAAAAACATCTTGATAATGATTCCAAAAAAGCGGCTTATCTCTGGCATGGGTCAAAGATAGATTGAATTGCAGAAATTCAAACTTCATAGTAAACTTCTCTTAATACAATCTCGTTACATTAGCTTCGTCATAAATAAAAGCAGAAAATGAAAATCGGAATTGTATGTTATCCTACTTACGGAGGTAGTGGCGTTGTTGCCACTGAATTAGGAAAAGCTTTAGCAAAGAAAGGTCACCAGGTTCATTTTATCACCTATCAAGAGCCGGTGCGATTGGACTCTTTTCACGAGAATATTTTCTACCATGAAGTTTCGGCTTTGGATTATCCATTGTTTCAGTATCAACCTTATGAAAGTGCCCTTGCAAGCAAGATCGTTGATGTAGCCAAGTTTGAGAAGCTCGATATTCTTCATGTTCACTATGCTATTCCACATGCTTCATCGGCACTGATGGCGCAAAGTATTTTAAAGGAAAGAGGATATCACCTTCCGTTCATTACAACTCTTCACGGAACAGATATAACACTTGTAGGCAAAGATCCGAGTTATAAGCCAGTTGTGGAATATTCTATAAACCGTAGCAACGGAGTCACCTCCGTTTCTAAAAATTTGAAAGAAGAAACCCTTAGAAACTTCAATATCACTCGTGAAATAGAAGTCATTCCAAACTTCATTGATTTCTCCCGCTTTAAAAAAACTGATAAGGATCATTTTAAAAAAGCCATTGCTCCCAACGGTGAAAAAATTCTCACCCACGTTTCCAATTTCAGAAAAGTAAAACGCGTGGAAGATGTGGTTAAGATGTTTGACCTGGTGCTTAAAAAAAATCCGTCTAAACTTTTTTTAGTTGGCGATGGACCCGAAAGAATGAGTATTGAAATTCTTTGTCGGCAATTAGAAATTTGTGAGCAGGTGCGTTTTCTCGGCAAACAAGATGCTGTCGAAGAACTACTCGCAGTTTCTGATTTATTTATTCTTCCATCTGAAACAGAAAGTTTTGGTTTAGCTGCTCTTGAAGCAATGGCGGTGGAAGTTCCTGTTATATCCTCCAACGCAGGCGGAATTCCCGAAATAAATATTCAGGGGAAAACAGGCTTTATGAGTAACGTGGGAGACTTTGAAGATATGGCTAAGAACGCAGTTTATATTCTTGAAGATGAAACGCGATTAAAAGAGTTTAAGAAAAATGCTTTAGCGCAAGCGAAGACTTTCGATATTGCAAATATCCTTCCGCAGTACGAAAACTACTACAACAAAATTCTTAATGCAGTTGTTGTGTAATAACTAAGGCAAACTTGCCTTGAACGCATTGTAACCCTGTACATCTTCGCTAGTAGAGATAGTATTGTTAGGGGCGCAGTTTTGTGTTGTTGCATTGCTTTGAATATTCGCTACACGATTATCCGGGCAAGGGTGAGTGCTGAAAAATGCCTCTAGGCTGCTACAGGTAATTCCGTTTGCATCCAGCTTCATGAAAAAATTAGCAGCGCCATCTGCGTGATATTTTGTAGGACATAAATAAGTTACGGAAAATTCATCTGCTTCCTTCTCATCATCGCGGCTAAAGGCAAGCGTGGTAAGACTGCCTGCAATCTGCGCCAACTGACCTGCATTAGTAGTGCCCGCAATTACAGATACCAAAAGCGACAAACCGTATTGTTTGGTAAGTTGTTCGGTTGAGTGTCTTTTATCGGCATGCGCCATTTCGTGACCAATAACGCCTGCTAAAGAAGAAGCATTGTCAAGATATTTTATCAATCCTGTATATACATATATATAGCCACCCGGGGTGCAGAAAGCATTCAGCACGGTATCGTTTTGAACGATGTATAATTTCCATGCAAAATCAGAAGCATGCTCTACTTGCCCCGAGGCAAGAATATTTTGTTTGAGTGCATTAAGATAAGTATAAGCAGAATGTGTGGTAGAAAGCAAAGGAAACTCAGAAGGATTGCTTGCTATTTCTGCTTCCATTTGAAGACCGAAATTTTTATCGTCCTCAATAGTGAAAACATTTAACCCGCCCTTTTTACAGGCAGTAATCGAAAGAAGCGTAAACGCAACTATAACAAGGGAAGCAATTTTTTTCATAACGCAGATTTTTAATTTACACGCAAATATGGAACCAAATTATCGTTTGCAAAACTATCTGACCGTTTCTTGTTGTAATTTTTGTTTGATAGAAGCAACTAATACATCAACCGCAACTTCATTTTGTCCTCCTTGCGGCACAATAATATCGGCAAACCGTTTAGTGGGTTCAATAAACTGAACATGCATTTCTTTCACCACCGCATAACGTTCAATTACCTGCTGCGCTGTTCTGCCGCGTTCGCGCATATCGCGCTCAATAATGCGAATTAAACGATCATCGGGCTCGGCATCTACAAATACTTTTATGTCGCACAAATCACGAACACGCTTGTCGGTGAACAACAATATCCCTTCTACAATTATTACATGATTCGGCTCTACATGAACCGTTTCACTTTGCCTGGTCATACTGATATAATCATAAGTCGGCTCTTCAATTGCTTTTCCTTCACGCAACAACTTCATGTGTTGAACTAGTAAATCAAACTCAATGCTTTCGGGATGATCGAAGTTTATCTTCCGTCTTTCCTCCATCGAAATATCGCGGTTGTCTTTGTAATAACTATCCTGAGAAACAACCGTTACCTGATCGTTCGAAAATGAACTCATGATTTTATTTACAACGGTTGTCTTGCCTGAACCCGAGCCACCTGCAATTCCTATTATCTGCATTGCGAAAATTTACGCCAATATAATAAATGAAGGCAGGTATGCGTTAGTGTATAGCTATGAGCAAGAAAATACTCTTTCTCTCTTTTGTTTTTGCCTGCTTCGCTTTGAAAGCAGAAGTAGTCACTAAACTTTCAGAAGCGATTCAAAAAAAGTTAGTGACAGTAAATATGAAAGGTGCCAAACCGGATACTTCTTTTCATGGGGAATACTCCTCGCATTATGGTCCTTGTATGGCAATGGAAATTATAAGTGCGGTAAACGAAAACCTAAACCTGAATTTGGAATACGGATATAAGTTGGTTCCCGATGATTCAACGCTGCAAACCATGCTGGTAACACAAACACTTTTGGCAAAACTTCAACCAAAGCAAAAAAAGAATTACCGCATATACGCTATGTGTACCGAAGCTCACGATGGCGGTCCTTCACCCGATAAAAAATTTGCATTGGGAAAGAGAACTACCGGAAACTTGCTTGGATTGGCTGAACTTACGAACCGGAAAAAATATCAGGGAGATGCAGCACAAAATGCGGTGTGGTGCTTAACGAATGATTATAATTTGAGTTCCATTTTTAGTGATGATACCGTGATGATGTATGATTTGCGAAGATTTGTTGCCAAGGCAAAAGAAATTGATCAAACGAAAATTTATGAAGCGGTAGGCAACAGGGCATATTCCGACCCTATAAGGACTTTCACTACACGCACTGTTTATTCTGGTAGTTTGAGCTACAGTTTTGCAAAAACTTCAAAAGTGATGATTGCTTTGTTTGACGAAGACAACCGCATGAAAAAAATTTATGTGAACAACGAAACTCAGCACGAAGGGCAGTACACTTACAATTATGAAATAGGCAGCGATGAGATGAATAGTAAGAAACATTACCTGCGGATGATTAGAGATGGAAGGTTGGAAGAAGAAATTGCGATTATTCCACGAGAATAGTCTGCGTAAATGCAGACCGTACCATAAAAGTTACAACCCTAACCGCTTTATTGAAAAGTGAATGTTGCGGTTCGAATAAAACAAAGAATTTAGCGTTTGTAGAAATACTTGCGTGAATCCAATTAAAAAACTCGCCTCTCAAACCGCCATCTACGGGCTTAGCAGCATCCTCGGAAGGTTTCTGAATTATCTGCTAGTTCCGCTTTATACTTATTCGTTTAATACGGCA
>JBKJJB010000429.1:0-17123 GCA_046598235.1 Chitinophagales bacterium | reverse complement strand
CATAAATCCTTTAGCGGTATAAATGAGGTCCTGAGTGATGTGAAAAGCATCTTCGGCATTTGCCCATGCCAAACCATAAGCTACCTCTGCATCGGTTTTTCCAAAAATGTGAGGAATACCAAAACTGTCGCGCACGATAGTTACGTTCTTCGGATCAATTTTCGGAAATTCTCCATCGGCAAAAGCAGATAGAGAACTCATTAAAAAAACAACAGCCGAAACTTTCGGCAGCAGAGAGAAAAACTTCATATCATTAAAAATTATTGGGTTGAAAGAAACGGCTGCGAATGTAAACGAACCAAGCAATAAAATCTTTTGTCAAACAGAATATTTTTAAATCGGCAAGAAGTACTCGCACGTAACAGACTGAGGGTTAACCCAAACCCTTTCAACACCCAAATGCCACTTATCAACAGACGTACAAACACTCCCTTTGTTTATTGGTGGGTAATTACGGAGCAGCCATGTTCCACACATGTTCTACCTTTGGCAGCATTAAACAGCAGATGAAAATTACGTATTACGGTCACTCATGCTTTGGAGTAAATGCTTCGGGAGTTAACCTTCTTTTCGACCCTTTTGTCAGCCAAAACGAGTTAGCAAAACAGATTGATATAAATACAATACCCGCAGATTATATTCTGCTTTCGCATGGGCATTTTGACCACACAGCCGATGCCTTTGATATTGCCAACAGAACCGGAGCGGCTATTGTTTCCAACTATGAAATAACCGTTTGGTTCGAAAAGAAAGGAATCAAGAAAACCCACCCTATGAACCCAGGTGGTAAATGGAAGTTCAAATTCGGCACTGTCAAATATGTAGCGGCTGTGCATTCCTCTTCAATGCCCGATGGCTCTTATGGTGGCAACCCGGGAGGATTTGTGGTAGAAACAACCGAAGGAAATTTTTATTACAGCGGAGATACTGGTCTTGCAATGGATATGCAGTTAATTCCCCTAACATGTGGGAAACTGAATGTTGCACTATTGCCGATTGGTGATAATTTCACCATGGGAGCAGATGATGCCATACTCGCCAGCGATTTTATAAAGTGCAAAAAAGTGATTGGCTTGCATTACGATACTTTTGGATATATAAAAATAGATCAGGAAGCAGCAGTAAGGAAGTTTAAGGAGAAAGGAAAGGAATTGATTTTAATGAAGATTGGCGAAACCATAGAAGTTTAAACAGAAAGAACCCATGACAGCAAAAAAGAAAAGTGAACCAAAGAACAGAAACGCAAAAGTTATAACACTCGCGAATCAGAAAGGCGGAGTAGGCAAAACCACTTCAGCCATTAACATTGCCGCCAGTTTTGCTGTGCTAGAATTTAAAACGCTGTTGATAGATGCCGATCCGCAGGCAAATGCTACTTCAGGTGTGGGCTTTGACCCTAAGAATATTAAAACCAGTCTTTACGAATGTTTGGTAAATGAAGTAAAGGCAAAAGACATTATCCTCGAAACACAAACCCCAAACCTATATCTTCTTCCGTCTCATCTTGATTTAGTGGGTGCTGAAATTGAACTCATCAATCAACCGAACCGCGAAAGAATATTTAAAGGCATACTGGATGATTTGAGAAAAGATTACGATTTCATCATTATTGATTGCTCGCCATCTTTGGGTTTAATTACGGTGAATGCACTCACCGGTTCCGATTCGGTGCTTATTCCTGTGCAGTGCGAATACTTTGCGTTGGAAGGATTAGGAAAATTATTAAACACCATCAAGATTGTTCAAAGCCGTTTAAATCCGAAACTGGAAATTGAAGGAATTCTATTGACCATGTATGACCCACGGTTGCGATTATCCAACCAGGTGGTGGAAGAAATAAGAAGACATTTCGAAAACATTGTTTACGAAACTATTATACACCGCAACACCAGGTTGGGTGAAGCACCAAGCTTTGGCAAGCCCGCAATTATGTACGATGCAGAAAGCAGGGGGAGTATTAACTATATGAACTTAGTGCGCGAAATACTTCAAAGAAATAACGCCACAAATATCCCCGAAAGCCTCAAAGAATTTAATTTCGCGGACGAAGATCCGGCTACCTTGAACTAAGTAGCTGCAAATATTTCACTGTTATATTTATTAATTATGAGCGATAAGAAGAAGAGCGTGTTAGGACGCGGACTAAGTGCTTTACTGGAAGGGAACGATACTACTGAAGTGCGCGATAACCAATCTGATAGTAAACTGAATAATCAAACGGGAGTAATCATCAATATTTCCTTAGATCAAATTGAAGTAAATCCATTTCAGCCGAGAACTTCTTTTGAACCGGAGAGTTTAAAAGAGCTTTCAGATTCAATCAACATTCACGGAGTAATACAGCCCATTACCGTACGCAGAATTGAGAACAATAAATATCAGTTGATTGCAGGCGAAAGAAGATTACGCGCTTCTAAACTTGTAGGTAAAACTGATATTCCTGCCTTTGTACGAAGTGCCAGCGATCAGGAAAGTATTGAAATAGCTTTGATAGAAAATATTCAACGCGAAGATTTAAATCCATTGGAAATTTCTATCAATTACAAGCGATTACAGGATGAATGTGAATTGACGCAAGAGCAATTAGCGGTGCGTCTAGGCAAAAACAGAAGCACCGTTACTAATTTCATCCGCTTACTAAAGTTGCCTCCTGATGTGCAGGCAGGTTTGCGCGACAATAAAATTACGATGGGTCATGCAAAAGCATTGATGGCAATCACCAATCCTGTTTCGTTGTTAAGCACTTACAAAGAAGTAGTAAGCAAAGGAATGAGTGTGAGACAAGTGGAACAAATTGTGCGCGATATAATTGCAAGACCCAGGAGAAATACATCTACTTCCAATAAACAGAATGAAGTGCCGTTAACAGTGAAAAAAATGCAGGACGAATTGACTTCTGCATTAAGTACCAAGGTTCATATTAACAGAACCAAAGACGGCAAAGGCGACATTGTTATCAAATTCTACAATGACGATGATCTGGAAAGATTAGTAGAAGCGATTTCAGAAAAATAAATGAAACATCACACGACAGATAAACAACAATCAGCAACCGGCTTCGGTTTAAAGATTGCTGTAATACGTTTTTTGTGTTTCACCTGTTTGTTTATTCCTGCATTTGCCTTCTCTCAATCAGTTCAGGATTCTATCGTAAATGATTCAATTGATAAAGCATTCAGAAAACAGGTCATTTCTAATCAGGCTGCTATTGGTGGTGATACCAGCATATATGCTTTACCTAAACCTGATACTAGTACCATCGTCAAAATAATAACACGCAGCGACTCTTTGAATGCGCCTGTGTTCCCTAATGCAAAAGTAAATACGCGTATGCGTAAGTTTTATTGGAATCCCGATAAAGCAAATCTTGATTCATTAAGCCGGAGGAAGTATCGCCATCGCCCTTTGTTTGCTTCTTTATTCTCCATGGCATTGCCCGGACTCGGTCAGGCATACAACAGAAAGTATTGGAAAATTCCGATTGTGTATGCGGGCTTTGCAGGATTGGGTTATGCTGTTTATTACACAGGCTCAAATTTCATTGGCTACCGAAATGCCTATCGCCTGCAGGTAGATGAAGATGCAAATACCTATGGAGAATATAAAGGAGTAAATAATACCGCAACCCTTAAAGAGTATAGAGATTATTTTAAAAAGAATCTCGACATCTCCGTTATCTGCACATCCGTGTGGTATATCCTGAATATAGTAGATGCCGCAGTAGATGCGCATTTATTTGAGTGGAACATGAAAGACGACTTGAGTGTTAGCTGGCAACCAACCGTTATTACCGGGCGACCGGAATATCCTCAAACAGCAACCGGAGTTAAGTTGTCGTTCAACTTTTAATACCTCTCCTTTTCTGGTTGTTACTATGCTTGTTATAACGCTTTTTTGAGAACTAAAAAATATTTCTTTTAGTGCATCTCATATTACACACTAACGAAACAAACTACCACACCATGCGCCAACTTAAGATATCGAAAAGTATCACTAATCGTGAAAGTGAATCATTAGAAAAATATCTGCGCGAAATCAGCCGTGTAGATTTAATTACTGTAGATGAGGAAGTATTACTGGCAAGAAGAATCAGAAACGGTGACCAAAATGCTTTGGATAAACTTATCGGAGCAAACCTTCGCTTTGTTGTATCAGTCGCAAAGCAATATCAGAATCAGGGATTAAGTCTTACAGATTTGATTAATGAGGGAAATCTTGGCTTGATAAAAGCGGCCGAACGTTTTGATGAAACTAAAGGATTCAAATTTATTTCATATGCGGTATGGTGGATTCGGCAATCTATTCTACAAGCTATTTCAGAATCGCGGATGGTTCGCTTGCCGATGAACAAGGTCAGTTCGCTACATAAAATTCATAAAGCGTTTAGCGATTTAGAACAGAAGTATGAACGCGAACCTATAGCTGAAGAGTTAGCCGCTATTTTAAATGTAGAGTTAGATGAAGTTCGTGCTAACCTTGGCATTGCCGGACGGCACGTATCTATGGATTCTCCTTTTGCTGCAGGCGAACAACATTCTTTGATTGATGTATTAGAAAACCCAAACGCGGACGAGGCTGACAGGCAGGTAGTATTTGGTGAATCGCTTCGCAGAGAGATTGACCGCTCTCTGGCTACTCTCTCTCACAGACAAAAGGAAATTCTTGAGCTTTATTTCGGAATAGGGATAGACCACCCGCTAAGCATTGATGATATAGCAAATAAATTTGATTTGACTCGTGAGCGGGTACGACAAATAAAAGATAAGGCACTATCCCGACTTCAAAGCTCATCGCGCTGTAAACTGCTAAAAGCGTATTTGGGAAATTAGAATATGTGGTTCTCCCTGCAATACCTTGCATTGTGCTGAACGTAGGCTTTGCGGAGTGGAGCATCTTATATTGTTATAAATAGAGATGATACAAGATTTCTCGCTTCGGAAACCTTCGCTCGAAATGACAGCGTTAAAGGAACAAATGCGATTAGAAATCAGATCTCCATCAGTTTTTCCAACTGATGATATTCAATATTAAATAAAGCTTTAATGTTCTTTATCTGCCCAAGCACTTCATCTTTTCTTTTTGCATCAATTGCTGACTTCACTCCTACTATCAAAAGATTCTTTGGAGTATGCTCCGTAGAAATAAACTCAAACACTTTAGTCTTATAACCAAATGCTTCCATGATTAAGGCGCGGATAGTATCGGTAAGTATTTCAGCTTGTCGTTCCTCCAATATTCCGAATTTAGAAATTGCTTTTAAATCGTTGGTGGGCTGAATTTGTTTACGTACTTGTTTATGGCAACAAGGCGCACAGATAATTACTTTCGAATTTCCTTTAATGCCTCTGTAAATTGCCTGGTCGGTAGCAGTGTCGCAAGCATGAAGCGCTATCAATACATCGGCAGCAGGAGACTCAGTGTTTTCAATACTGCCTTTTACAAAATTAAGTTTAACGAAAGCCGCTTTAGAAGCAATGGCATTGCAGGTATCCACTAATTCCTGCCGTAGCTCCACTCCTGTTATTGCAGGGCTCAGCTTCATTTGGTTAGTGAGATAATCGTATAATGCAAAAGTGAGATAGCCCTTACCCGAACCCATATCGGTAATTTGAAAAGAAGAAGGGAGTGCGGCATCTTTAATAATGCTCTCTGCAATTTCTACATACTTATTTATCTGCCTGTATTTATCCTGCTTATCGCTTTTTACTTTTCCTTCGGCAGTGATAAGCCCCAGTTCTTTTAGCCACACATTATTTTCCGGTCTTACATATCGTTTCTTCACTCTGTCGTGTGATGCTGATATAGAAACATTACCTGCCACTGCCAGATGTTTGATAAAACTCTTTCCCGCTTTAGTAATGCTATAGTTTATATGGCTTTCAACCGTAAACAAATCGGCTTTATAAAAATCTTTTTTTAGCAATTGAGTTACAATACCGGCCGCCTCTTTAGTATCGTAGTTTTTTGTAATGTCTTTGGTAGGATAGCGATAAACAAACGACAACCTCCATCCCGCTTTCAGCATAACCGGTTTTACAAAAACATTTTGTAGCTCATTCGCTTTGTTGCGCCTATCGCTAAGGGTAAGTTTTACCAACTGCTCCTCTCCTATGCTTTTTGTGAGGAGACCAATAAATGTTTTTAAATCGTTTGCGGGCATTTTGCGAATGCAAGAATAGGAATTTTAGCTGCGCATCCTTCGACCAGACTCAGGAAGACATTGCCTTACCGGCTTGTGTCTCACCTGCCGGAACCATTTCGGTGGGTGGGACACCCACCGATAAAAACAAAATCGCTGAACTAAACACCAACAAGAAATAACTTGCCGCACATAAAAAACTGATTGATGATTCGCTTATTTTATCAGTAAGTGGCTGCCTGGTTAACTGCAGCTGCTGCATTGATATTTCCATAACCTTTTGATGAACTGCTACCCGGATAGTATTGCGAAGTAACACGCAGGCAGGTAAGAACCTGGTCGCGTGATAGCCGTGGCTTTACTGACCATACCACAGCAGCAATACCCGCAGCCGTTGCAGTGGCACAACTTGAGCCACCTATGTATACAGGTGTATATCCAGCAGAAGGTATAGTAAGTGAATTACGCTCGGTGTTGGCATTTCGCTCCATGGGAATAGTGAAGTCCACCTCACTTCCATCGTGACAATATTCACAGGTGCTGCTGCTTTCGGTTACACCTGTTACCGCTACGCACTGCGAATGAGCTGCAGGATAAATAACCCCGTACCAGGTCGTCCAACTGTAAGAGGTACCCGCAGCCGCAAAAATTAATTTGCCTTTACCATAGGCAAAGGTTACTCCATCATACAATACTCCGCTATAAAATGGTGTACCTATGGACATGCTGATAATCTTTACATCTCTGTTTTTACCGAGGGAAACGAGAGCAGATTTTACACCGCTAAGTTCTGCAGATCCATCAAGCGCCACATCTTCGCAACCTCTTATAAAATACAAACTGGATTTATAAGCCACGCCTGTTGATGAGTTGAGGTTGTTCCGCGGACCAACCGCCAAGCCGCTCATGGAGTTGCCATGATCACAATTGGTATAGGCTGATGAACCAAAGGTGTAAGCAGTAGTAATTTGTCTTCCGACATTAGAAGCTCCGTTATTAAAATCGGAACCCAGCAAGGATTGAGAAGAGCTGATACCGGCATCAATTATACCGACTGTAATACCCGCTCCCTGAGGTGAATTATCCCATGCCTGAGGAATACCTACACTGGAAAAATTCCAAGGTAAAAGGCAGCCCGGAGAGATGTTTGTCCAGTCAGCAGAGTTAAGCGGCTCCCCGGATGCACTACAGCCGGAAGTGGAACGGGGTTCACCTGCCTGCGGGAAATAATCGATAGGCTCTGCATACCTCACGTTTTCAAGATTTACAAGTTTGGTTAATACCTCTTTTGAGGTAACGTTAAATATGATAATAGGAAGATCAGGGTCATCCTCTATCACCACATCGGCAGCAGTTACCGGTGTAGCACTTACTTTATTTGTTTCCGCTACTACAAAATCAATAAGGGCATCATGTACTGCTTCCCATTCCCCCTGTTGAATATCTATTTCATGTATAATGTCATTAACGTTATTGACACCAGCAGGCTTGTAGCCAATAGCGAGTGCATTATTTCCTGACTGAAGGGCACTCCAGGTGGTTTTTAAATCTGCCCATTCCCATTTAAAATCATGTTTTACTTCCATAATGTCGAAGATCGATTTGTCAATCGCACTTCGCGTCATCGCTTCACCGACAGGAATATCCTGTGTTTGAGTTTTTAATTTAAGCACATCTGATGCAGTAAGTTTTTTTTCGATGGCATCGTCCTGTTTGCGATTACAGGCATTCATGAAAAACAACGTCACAGTTAAGGAGAATATAATTTTTTTCATTTTTATAATTTATTACGCTAAGGTATCAAAATGATTCTTTTTACTAGTAAATTTTTTCTCCCTTGGTTGGTGTTATAGCATCGGCTCCCGAAACAAGTTCGGGACAAGTTCTGCGATGCTTCACCAACAAGAAATAAAAAAGCGGGATGAAACAAAAGCGCAGAACTAAAACACCAACAACGGCCAGTAGGTTAATAAAACCTACGAAATTTACCTGACACCCTCGGTAACTCAAATTAATTTTTGGGAATGATGAGGGAAGAAGTTAGACGGATAATATTTTTTAATTTTAAACCATCTATTCATCTTAAAACCAAGGCATATGACACTCATAAAAACATTTACGGCATTTATTTTTATTGCGCTGGTAGTTTCTTCCTGCAAAAAAGAAAGTAAAGATACAACGGATACACTTACATGGACCTACGCCACAGCCTTTGGCAGCGGAGGTACCGGTGATGGTCAGTTTAACCTTCTTACCGGTATGGCGGTAGATGCATCGGGCAATGTATATACTACCGACATTAACCAAAACCGGGTACAAAAGTTCAGCTCTTCGGGAACATTTATAACCAAATGGGGAAGCTACGGCACTCTTGATGGTGAATTCGACTGGCCGCGGAGTGTAGTTGTCAATAGCGATGGAACGATTGAAGTAGCCGACCAGGATAATTGCAGGATACAGAAGTTTACTCCGGCAGGCATTTATTTATCGAAGTTTGGTACTTGCGGCACTGCTGACGGTGAGTTTGGAGGTGTCTATAACATGGATAGAAATGCTAACGGAATATTATACGTTACCGACCCGGATAATAACCGGATACAGAAATTCAGCTCAACCCGCACATATTTATCGAATTGGTTATATGGCTATGTATATGGGTACCCCATGGATATAGCCTGCAATGCTGCCGGTGATGTGTTTGTTGCTTTTGATGAAACTTCCAGTGTGCCCAGAAAAGAAACTATCGTACACTACACCCCTTCCGGAACTGTTGTGAATTCGTGGAAGGTGAATTTTACAGATACTGTAGGCGGATATATAGAGGCGATTGATTTCGATTCGCAGGATAATCTGCATGTAGGTGGCACCGATGGCATTATTCGTATTTATAAGAATGATGGCACTTTTATTAAGCAGTGGGGAAGTTTGGGAAGCGGACCGGGTGAAATATTGGGTTTGTCCGATATGCGATTTGGACCTAATGATGATTTATACATTTCCGGCTGCCAGGGAAACAGTAATTGCCGTATATCGAAGTTTACTAAAACTAATTAAGAGCAGAAAACAAAATCGCCCTTGGTGTTATAGCATCGGCTTTCCAATGCGCCTGCCCGACTGCTCTGAGGCGGGTCACCAACAAGAAATAACTTGCTACACATAAAAGTTGTTAGTGACGTTCTGCCTCCCGCCAAAAAAAATCGGGATGAAACAAAAGCGCAGAGCTAAAACACCAACAACCGCCAAGGGGAAGAACCCTTTTGTTGGCACCAGAGCCAACCACCTCCGACTCCGTTTCGCTCTGCTGCACGGAGCCACCTCCGCCAGCGGAGGACAAACAGCCGCCCTGCACATTTTAAGTCACACTTTAATTGAACGACTACTCCTCTACCCCGCTTGTTTCATCCCACCTTCTTAGCGGGAGGCGGGGGCAGGGGGTGGTGCTTTCTTTTTCTTCTTCACTTTCTCTTTGGTAAACAAATCTTTGGTGTATTGCTCGTATAGTTCAAAGAGATACTCCATGCGTTTGGCTTCGGTGGTGAAGGGTTAATAACGCTTGTATCTTAATCCGTCATTACCAGCTACAATAAATCTTTTCAGAAAACCATTTTCATCTACACACTCACTCAAATCAAATTCTCTATAATGCATAGCACCGAGGCCAAATTTGATTTCGTATTCTGTAGGCTTTCTGACATACTCAATCGTTTTCACTTCTTCTCTCAGTTTGGATAGATGGAAATTAGGCATGGTAATTTATTTTGTGGGTTTAGATTTTTTGCTCTTGGAAGGAGTGAATAAATCTGCTGTATACTTTTCGTATAGCTCAAATAAATATTCAACACGCTTCGCTTCTGAGATGAAAGGCTGTGAGCGATAAGCAAGGTCTACCGCTTTATCTAAATCATTATGTGCTTTTGCCAAAGCTGGAGGCATTGAGTTCGGAGAGTATAAGTCTGCCAGACTGTTATCAGGGAATTCGTTCCGTACGTCTAAAACTCTTTGTGCTGCTACTTCTATAATGCTTACTTGTTTATCAGTTAGTTCTGTTGGCCAAGGGTAGTTGTTGTAAACTACACTGGCAGAATATTGATAATCGCTCTTCATTCTTCCGCAAGTATATTTCATCCAAGCCATGTGCATTTTAGAAGTAAGAATGCCGAAGTGGTAAATTTTGCAATTGGGTATAATCAAGGCACTGCCACTTGTGATTGTTAGAGACTTTAATATTCCCATAGGGATATATGTCCTGACTTCAGATGAAACTTTAGGAATAATAAGGTACTTTGATTTTGGTTGTCGAATTTCACCGAATAAAGATGAGTAAGTAGCAAGCTTCTTAGTGGCTTCGCGTTTACTGCCCAATCTAAATTTACGGGTTAACTCAATTCGTTCTTGAATAAGTTTTGAAGCTTTTATGTCAGATGGATTCGCATCTTCTAGCCACAAGCACCAACGCTTTTTATTATTAATAAATTCATCTCCACCAGTATAGGGTCGAATAAACTGTGCTGTTAAAGGTTCTGCTTTAATAAACTCTGCTTTTTCTTCATCATTAAGAATAAGATGTCCGTCATCAATGGGCATACTGCCATAATTCATTAATGGTACGTTACATAAAGGTTGCTTTCTGTTTTCGAGAAACATATCCCTACCTTCCACCAGATATGGATTTATATTCTTCACATGTACTTCGTGGGCTTCTCCGTTTATATTTTCGTATTCGAAAATTGTTTTCTTGGGCACATCAAAGTTTGCAAATCCGATAATGACACAATGAACAGCCGCTTTCCCTTTTGCTTCATTGCTCCATTTAAATGGTTGATGCGCAAAGTGAATTTTGACTTTGTATCTATTGAATAATTCATTCCATAAGATACTTACCTGTTCGCCTTGTGAAACAGAGTTAGTAGAAACGAAAGCAATTTTAACAGGAGCTTTTTCAGAGCTGAATTTCTGAAGATATTGTGCTGCTTTCACATACCAGCATGTTACATAATCTAATACGCCTGCACCTTTCATATCTGTAAAGGTTTTTTCTACATCGTCTTTTTGTGCAGAGTTCTGTTCCTTTTTCCCTTTGAACGGAGGATTACCTAAAATATAATTATAAGGTGCAGCATCCTGCGAGCGAATTGTGTGCTTTGCTTTTGAGAAAGCAACGTTGCGTGAGTAAATATCTAAGCGGTAAGTTTCCTCCGGTTCATTTACAGTGGCAGGTAAATCGCTAAAGGGTATGGCATGGGCAGGTGCTTTACCATCTTGTGTAATAACCTGTGTTATCTCAACTTTCTTAGCATAAATCTTTTTTACTCCTTCTTCTTCAGTTTCAAACGTATGCCAATTCAACCGCAGTGCATTACCATGCACAATATTGGCGGCTTTTTTTAAAGGCAGGCGCGCAAAGTATTGCCCAAACTCATTGCTGATAAGCATGTTCATTTGGTGGTCTATAAGCCACATAGCCACCTCGGCAATACGCGCAGGAAACTCTTCGTATTCTATGCCATACATCATATCTACATCGAGCCACATAATGCTTTCGATACTGGTAGCCATTTGGTTTTTATACTGCTGGCGCAGTATTTCTATTTCGAGCAGGCGTAATTCGCGATAAGTAATTACCAAAAAGTTTCCGCAACCGCAGGCAGGGTCTAAAAACTTTAACTCACTTATTTTTTTATGAAACTCGGGCAGTTTGTTTTTATTGCCTTTAATGTTTTCAAACTCTGCCCACAGTTCATCTAAGAAAAGTGGCTTAATTAATTTGAGAATATTTTTTTCGCTGGTGTAATGGGCGCCAAGGTTTCTACGCTCGGTAGGGTTCATTACACTTTGAAACATAGAGCCAAAAATGGCGGGCGATATTTTGCTCCAATCTATATAGCAGCAGTCTAAAAGCGCCTGCCGCATTTTGCTATCGAAACTTGCCATAGGCAAAGTTTCTTCAAACAGTTTACCGTTTACATACGCAAAGTCGGCAAGTTGTTCATCTAAATTTTTAAAGCGGTTTTCTTTGGTGGTGTTAAGCGTTTGAAAAAGCTCCTGCAATTTGCTGGCAAGGTCGCTGCCGTCTTCAGCCGTGCGTTGCTCTAAGTAATCCTGAAACTGTTGCTTGTTGAAAATGGTAGTGTCCTCGGCAAACAAACAAAACAGAATACGCACTAAGTAAACTTCTAAAGGGTGACCGGTGTAACCAATATCTTTTAACCGGTCGTGCAGTTTACCCATTAGCTCTGCCGCTTTAATATTGGCAGGGTCCTGCTCTTTAAAAATGCGCTTTTGGTAACCGGCTATAAAACCAAAGTGCTGCACATTTTTTACCAGGTCTTTTAATATAAACTCAACTATTGTTCCTTCTTCTAAATCTTTAAGGCGAAAGGTTTCAAAATCGCAGGTAAGAATATATTTAGGATGTTCGTGCAGTTTTAAGTTTCCGGTATAGTCGGTTGCTTGTGTATATGCCTCATCTAAATTTTTATCGCGGCTTTTCATTTCAACAAGCAGCGTACCTTTCCAAAGCATATCTATACGCCCCGGTTTATTATCCAATTTCATTACGCGAAATTCAAACGTGCCTACTTTTCTGCGGGGTACTCCAAACACATCGAAGAAGGCATCCAAAAAAGGTTTTGCATCGGCTTCTTCTTTAGTAGTGCCTTGCCATTCTTTACTGAATGCAGTTGCGCGCGCTTTTATTTCGTTCCAGCAAGTGCCATTGCATGGGTGGTTGTGGGTTTAAAAATAAGATTCCCTGCAAAATGAAATAAAAAAGGAACCCCGGTTATAATTGATGGGCTTTGGAGTCCTTTAAATTAGCGGAGGTTCCTTACCTCTATGCTAAAGCACAAAAGCAATGCAAAGTGAAATTGTTTTTATCAGTTACCCCTCTGCCTTCGGCATCTTCCCCTGCAAAAGCAGGAGAAAGCCTTGCAAGCGCAGGGCTTTTGTGGAGCGAAAAGCTGCCTATACTTTCACCCTTCATAAAATGGTTTATATTTATTCATCAAATATGGAAAAAATAGAACCTACAACAAAAACCGTAACCTGTCCTGTTTGCAAAAAGGGCAATGCCCGCTTTAATGATAATGTGGGCATGTATGTTTGCTCAGATTGCGGCCATGAATGGGCAGACGAAACTCAAAAAGATATTCAGCAGGCAGATATAGGCACTGGTGATTAGCGAGCGGCAAATGGTTTACAGGAACTGTGACCCTGATTTCAGAACCCGGGCAGCCTGGAGATAACTTCGACCCTTCCGGTTTGGAATTCCATAGACCGTTCTTCCAAGTCTTAAGCTCTGCATGACTTGGAAGGGCAAATAAATGAAGATCTCTAACCTTCTGAAAGTCGGGTCCGATAGCTATCAGACTTCATCAATAAAAAATCCAAGTCATACTATGGAAGATTTGGAATAGCTAAACCTATTCATCGGTAAATATTGCCTTACCGGCTGGTGTCTCAACTGCCGGAACTATTTCAGTGGGTGGGAGTACCACCGATAAGGGAAGTAACCCATTTCCTCAATCTAAATTCTTTACGATATTCGCACCCTCTCCGAAGGGAGTCTTTCGGACAAAACTTAAACTATGTCGGTAAACTACGAACAGGAATTAACAGGATGGATTGGCAGCGAACGGCTTGCTTTAGAACTTTTAAATACCAGCAGTCTGTTGCAATTGGATAAATCGGTAGAACTGGTTCTTTTCAGGCGTAAAATGTTTGACAAAAAGATAAGCTCCATCATTCACGACCATAACTATTCACAGGCTTTCTCAGGAACGCCAATTACATTGGAGGTAACAGCTAATCTTGCCCGTTCCATTTCTAAACTTGATTTGGCACCATCAAAGATTGACCTCGGAAGATTATCGCATGAATGGACGAGTGAGGGGAAAAACTACAACGATTATGATGCCTTTGTAACTGCCAAATTGAAAGATTTTATCGGGGTTGAAAAGAAAGTATTAAAGCCTCGCGATGTGGTTTTGTATGGCTTTGGTCGTATAGGAAGATTAGCGGCTCGTATGCTGGTAGAACATGCCGGAAGCGGACACCAGCTTCGTCTGAAAGGAATTGTTACCCGCGAACATGCAGGAGATGATTTAGAAAAAAGAGCGAGTCTGCTCCGTAAAGATTCCGTTCACGGAAGATTTGCAGGTGTGGTGCAGGTGGATAGTGAAGACAATGCAGTTATTATAAACGGTCATACGGTAAAAATGATTTCGGCAAAAGCACCTGCTGAAGTTGATTATACCGCTTACGGAATTAAAGATGCTATTGTAATTGACAATACGGGAGTATGGAGAGATGAAAAAGGATTAGGCGAACACCTGAAAGCGAAGGGTACTGATATGGTAATTCTTACCGCACCCGGCAAAGGCGATATTCCAAACATTGTTTATGGTGTAAATCATGAAGAATATAAAGCCGATGCCCAAAAGATTTTCTCGGCTGCTTCGTGTACTACCAACGCCATTGTTCCTGTAATTAAAGTAGTGGAAGATAATTTAGGAATTGAGAAAGGTCACATGGAAACAGTTCATGCTTATACCAACGATCAAAACTTATTGGATAACTACCACCGCAAATCGAGAAGAGGACGCGGTGCGCCAATCAATATGGTTATTACAGAAACCGGTGCTGGTAAGGCGGTTACTAAAGTTTTTCCATTTATGAAAGGAAAACTTACATCCAACTCGGTGCGTGTTCCTGTGCCGAATGTTTCTTTGGCTATTCTTCAATTGGAAGTAAAAAAAGCAACTACGGTTGAAGAAGTAAATCAAATGTTCCGCCAGGCTTGTTTGTATGGCGACTTAGTGGAGCAGATTGATTTTTCTACTTCAGGCGAGTTGGTTTCGAGTGATGTAGTGGGCAATTCTCACGCTTGCGAAATTGACAGCAAAGCAACTATCGTTTCGGAAGATGGAAAAAGAATTGTTGTTTACGCCTGGTATGATAATGAGTACGGCTACACAGCACAGGTAATTCGATTGGCTAAACACTTAGCGGGAGTTAGAAGATTGGTGTATTATTAGAATGGAAGGATGGAAAAGTCACGGGGCATTTTGTTTCCATTATTCCATTATTCCAACCATCCATAATCGGTGAATTATAAAGAAATCATTTAATCAGAATACATGTTTGAAAATTTATCGGAACGAATTGAAGGCGCGTTTAAGTCGCTGAAAGGTCAGGGAAAGATTACTGAACTGAACGTAGCGGAAACTATCAAAGAGGTTCGCAAGGCTTTGGTAGAGGCGGATGTGAATTATAAAATTGCTAAAGAGTTTACCGACAAAGTAAGAGAAAAGGCAATTGGTCAGAATGTATTGACTTCCCTACAACCAGGTCAGTTAATGACCAAGGTAGTATATGATGAGTTGACCGAACTGATGGGCGGCAAAGCAGCCGACTTCAACATAAAAGGAAATCCTGCAGTAATTCTTGTTGCAGGATTGCAGGGTTCAGGTAAAACTACTTTCACACATAAGCTCGCTTACTGGCTTAAGACAAAAAAATACAAACGTCCGCTGATGGTTGCGGGTGATGTGTATCGTCCTGCCGCTATTGACCAGTTGATTGTGTTGGGAGGACAGATAGATATCCCTGTTTATCATGAAAAAGAAAACAAAAATCCAGTAGAGATTGCGATGAACGGAATTGCTCATGCAAAATCTTTAGGTCTGGATTGTGTGATTATAGATACTGCCGGTCGTCTTGCAGTAGACGAAGAAATGATGAAGGAGATTGCTGCTGTAAAAGCGAAAACAAATCCCGATGAAATTCTTTTTGTGGTGGACTCCATGACGGGGCAGGATGCAGTGAACACTGCAAAAGCGTTCAACGACCGTTTAAATTTTGACGGTGTAGTTCTTACCAAACTCGATGGTGATACACGAGGCGGTGCCGCACTTACTATTACTTACACCGTAGGCAAGCCCGTTAAGTTTGTTTCTACCGGTGAGAAAGTAGAAACATTGGATGTGTTCTACCCTGAGCGGATGGCCTCGCGGATACTCGGCATGGGTGATATTGTTTCGTTTGTTGAAAAAGCACAGGAACAGTATGACGAAAAGAAATCGAAAGAACTTGAAGCAAGAATCCGTAAGAATCAGTTCGACTTCAACGATTTTCTTTCGCAGTTAGCCCAGATAAAAAAGATGGGCAATGTAAAAGATTTGATGGGCATGATACCCGGAGTAGGCAAAGCCATTAAAGACGTTGACATCAACAATGATTCGTTTAAAAAAGTAGAAGCCATTATTCTCTCCATGACTCCGCATGAAAGAAGCAACCCCGATGTGCTAAATGGTAAAAGAAAACTGCGCCTTGCCAAAGGAAGCGGTAACTCTATTCAGGAGGTAAATCAATTTCTTAAACAGTTTGAAGAAATGAAAGGGATGATGAAGAGTATGCAGAAACAAGCCAATGCAGGAAGAATGATTAAAGGATTTCCGGGCAGATAGAATTATAGGCTACTTAGAATTATTTTCTTCTTCTTGATTTTCCTCTTGTTCCTGATTTTCCTCTGTAGAATCTTCTTTATCCTCAGAAGTTTCATCCTCGCCTGCTAAACTATTTCCCTTAATTATAAAAATTATAGTAAAGAGCGCAATTATACTTGCAAAAACAATAAAGGGAAGGTATTCTTTCATGGCGATTGTTTTGCCAAATGTAAGAAAAAGACAAAGCAACTGAAATACTTACCTCATTTATTCATCCACATATAGCAGTGGATTGATTGCTTCTGTATAACAAGTGGCACAAAGCCTGCCGACACTACAGTTGTCAAAATTGACTATAAATATTTTTAGAGTAATCGAAGAGCATCATGAAATACAAGATTCCTCGATTTGCAAAGCCAAACCTGCCAATGACACATCGCTAAGTTACCTGATAATCAAGCAGTTTAAAATTGTGTTTGTTTGCGAGTAGGGTTAGTAATTTAATTTCACGGGTCTTCAGTTTGGCTTCATATTTTTTT
>JBKJJB010000361.1:0-4977 GCA_046598235.1 Chitinophagales bacterium | reverse complement strand
CACCTTTTGGGCGCCTCAGGCTAACGACTATTCCAATACCGCTTATTGGAATAATCCGCCCTTCAGCATGTTTACACTTAGCTGCTGTTACAAAATTTTTGGCGATGCCTATGTGGTTGATAAAATCTACTCCCTCACTTGCGCAATTGTTCAGTTGCTATTGCTCAGATGGGCATGGAATATTTTTTGGCGGGAGGATGCAGGGGTAAGAAAATATTCATGGCTTCCGTGTTTGCTTTGGCTCATTTCTCCGCTTACGGGCTGGTGTTATTCGAATAATATGATGGAGAACACTATGAGCATATTAACCACCTCATCGCTTGTTTCATTTTTATTTTTCATGCGCAACGGAAAAAATCTTTTGCTGCATTCGTTTGCCGGAGCTGCTTTCATTTTTATGGCTTGCCTCACCAAGGGACCTACCGGCCTGTTCCCATTGGCAATTCCTGTATTCTTTTTTTGGAATGAGCGAAAAGGAATATGGAAGAAGTTACTCGGCTATTCTGTTCTGCAATTCCTGTTTTTCATTCTCCTTTTTGCAATAGTATTTTCAATGCCTGAGCCGAAAAAATTCCTGCATCAATATTTCACCATCCGGTTGGGACCCGCTATGAATCATAGCTTAAAGCCCGAGACAGAAACTTACATTGTTTACAAAGAAATGTTTCTGATGCTTCTGCCCTTTTTGATTTTAAGTTTCGCATCACTTTTCATCAGTAGCAGAAAAGAGAAGTCAAATGATAACAGAAAAGTTACTTACGCTTTCAGCTTTATCTTATTAGGATTAGCCGCTTCACTGCCCATTGCTTTTAGTTTGGTGCAGCGCAAATTTTATTTGCTACCCTCTCTACCTGTGTTTGCTATAGGATTTTCAATATTAATTCTTCCTCTGGTAAGGTTCGTTGAACTGAAAGCTGCAAGCATTGCCACAGAACGACTCTATACAGCTATAAAATGGATATGTATAATAGTTGTTTTCACTTGCGTTTTCTTAAGTGTAGAAAACAGGAAGAGTTTTGCTCGCGATAAAGACATTCTCACTGACATTGAAAATGTGTTACCGTTACTTGGCAAGGAAGAAGCTGTATGTGCCGACTGGCAATTGTTTGACCATTGGGCTTTACGCGCTTATTGCACCCGCTATTACAACAAGAAGGTATACATGCCCGATAAAGTAGCTGATACAAAATTTTATATAACTAAGCGGGAGCAAAAGGGAGATAAACTTTCACCTGAAGCAATGCAAATTTATTCAGGAAGCACCTTCGACCTTTACCAAACTAAAAAATGACAAAACTGTGACAATTCTCCCTATCAGGTTTGGATTTTAACTTCTATATTTGTTTTCGAAAAACCTGTAAACGCTAAAAAACTTATAACAATGAAAAAACAATTCTTACTCACTTCCTTGTCGATTATGTTTTTAGGATGTGCCGCATTCTTTATGTTTCATCAATCTGTTCCCGGTGAATTTATTCTCGAACAAAAAGGGGAGAAAAACGAAGCCGGTCTTCATAAATCTCAACGCATTAAAGAAGCAATGGAGGCACGCTTCAATAAGCTAAAAGATGAAAATGGCAACTACTACTCTTCGTATTATGCCAATGCGGTTAAATATGCCGATCAGCGCAATCAATCAGGCAGCCGTGCCGGAACGCTGAATCTACAATGGGAAGAACTTGGTCCCGATAATGTAGGCGGAAGAACAAGAGCTATTTTGGTTGATAAACGCGACCCTTCTAACAATACAATTTATGCTGGAGGTGTAGGTGGCGGAATGTGGAAATCAACCGATGGCGCTAACACATGGAGCCGTTTAACGGGTTGGAACCAGTGGGTAACCATATCCTGCATTACACAAGGACCAGACAACGTAATTTATATAGGAACCGGTGAAGGATTAGCGCAACTTGGTGGATCTTCTTTCAACTCGGGTAATATGGGCAACGGAATATTTAAGTTAGATGCAAATGATAACCCTATACAACTTACCCCTGATTTGTTTAGTGGAAACTCTTTAAGTACAGCAGATGTGTGGGCTTCGGTAAACCGTATTGCGGTAAACCCTACCGATGCTAATTTTATTATTGCGGCAACTGGTAAAGGACTTTATCAATCTAGCGATCACGGTGTAAACTGGGATCCTATAACTATATCCGGAGTTGCCAACGGACAGTCTGCGGCAGATGTTAAGTGGGCAAGTGATGGAATAAATATTTGGGCTTCGGTGGGTGGAAATAACAAAATAGTTAGGTCGCCAAACGGTGGTTTTTCTTGGGATAGAGTGTCTGCCAATGCGCTTAACCCGGGTTTCCCAAGTACACAGGGAAGAATAGAAATAGCAATTGCTCCTTCTGACCCTAGCTATGTTTATCTCTGTATTGCTACTACAAGCGGAGCTACTTATGGAGTTTACAGAACCACAAACGGCACGAGCGATACGGTAAGATGGGCTTCTATCGGAAATAAAGGACCTTTGTTTGATCCGTTTGGACCAAACAACCAAGGATGGTATGATAACACAATTGCTGTATCGCCATCTAATCCAAATCGCGTTTATGTAGGTGGGGTAGATTTTTATACATGGAGTGACCTATCTGGATGGAAACTAGATGATGCCGGCTTAGGTGGCGGCAATGCGAATCCTTACTATGTTCATCCTGATAAGCATGCCATAGTTTTGGCCAATAATAATCCTGAAGTGATGTACATTGGCTGCGATGGAGGAATTTTTAAATCGGTAAATGCATCTTCTGCTTTTCCTTATCCTTCATTTACAGTTAAAAACAGAGGATATAATGTAACTCAAAACTATTCGGTAGGTGCAGGTTACAAAGGAGATGTTTTGGGCGGAACACAAGATAATGGTACTAACTACATCAACTATTTAGGCAATACTTTTATGACAGCCGATGCAGTAACAGGCGGTGACGGAACCTATGCTGAAATATCGCACATTGACCAACGTATTATGTTTTCGGGAGTTTACTTTGGTTCAAATTACCGTTCAGGAAACGGGGGAAGTTCTTTTGATGGTTTCTATGATACAAAAATAGACCCTCAAGGACATGGACAGCCTTCGCGTTGCGGAGGAGTGGAAGGTGCAAATGCACAATTCATTTCACCTTTTTGGTTGGCAGAAACAAAGAATGCATCGAATGGTTTAAACTCAGTTTCTTTTACAGCGGCTGAGCGTAAGTATTTTGCGGGAGAAACACTTAGTTTACAAAGCAAGGTAGCTAAATATTCATTTCAACATACGCTTACAACAGATATTGACTCCGGCACCACTACTCAAATATATGACCCTATTCGCTCTCGCTTTTTCGCACATTCTTTTT
Organism: Chitinophagales bacterium; assembly: GCA_046598235.1. GTDB lineage: Bacteria > Bacteroidota > Bacteroidia > Chitinophagales > LD1 > Bog-950. The sequence goes on along the minus strand of JBKJJB010000361.1, from coordinate 1,636 downwards.
GCGGTGTGTGGTTAACTTCCGAGGCACTTGAGTTGGGAGGTATTCCACGTTGGTATAAATTAATGAATAGTATGAATGGAACGGCTCAATCATTATCCTGTTCAGCAGATGGAGATGTATTGTATGTAGGCACGAGTAGTGGTCGTGTGTATCGTTTTCCTAACCTGAATGCACGTTGCGACACCACCATCTATCCTGTTGGCGCAAATGCGATTGGAGTTCTGTATACCAACGCTGGTCAGTTTACGTTGACTTCACCGGCTTCAAACCGCTCAATAGAAGGTATTTCTGTTGACCCAAATAATAGCGACCACGTGGTAGCCGTGGTATCTGGTTTTTCTTCTACTAACCAGCCGCATGTTTACGAAACAATAAATGGCGGACAGACATGGACTCCACTAACTAACGGACTACCTAACATTCCTGTATATGATGTGGTTGTGCATGATGCCAATACAATTATTATCGGTAGCGAGTTGGGAGTGTGGAGTTGGGATGGAGCCACCTGGAATGAAGAGAACGATGCGTTTACACAACCTGGCAGTGTTGGATTAACACGAGTTCCGGTTTATCGTTTAATCGAAAAGAATTTGTATGATGATAACTGCAAAGTGCTTTACATAGGTACCCACGGAAGAGGTATGTGGCGTTCAACAACTTTAACCACTGGAGGATGTAATTTAAATGTAACCGGTTTAAATGATGTAAAAGCACCGGAACTTTCTAATCTGAACATCTTCCCGAATCCTGTAAACTCAACTTCGCGCATATCACTCACAATTGATAAAAGTGCGGATGTTACTTTCCGGGTTTTCGACATGACCGGTAAACTGTATAAAGAAGTTACTTACAGAAATACAACAGTGGGAGAAAACCAGTTCAACCTAGATGCAGTGGGTTTAAGTAATGGAACTTATGTTCTTGCCGCAACAGTTGGCACTACACGAACACAAAGCAGATTGTTTACCGTTTCGAAATAATAAATTACCAATCAAACTTTAAAAAACGTTCTGCAGAAATGCGGAACGTTTTTATTTTATGCAAAAGCAGAAGCGTATGCTTTCATTTTTACAATCATAGAATTTAGTCCGTTTGAACGTTTAGAGGTAAGGAAGGACTGAAGGTCAATTCTATTAATGAACTCAAGATTATTATTAATAATTTCAGTTGGCAATTGTCCGGATAAGACTTTAACCAGCAAGGCAATTATTCCTTTTGTAATTACAGAATCTGAATCGGCTTCAAAAAATATTCGTCCATCTTTTTCATAAGCATGCAACCATACTTTGCTTTGGCAACCTTTTACTAAAAAATCGTCAAGCATATATTTTGAATCTATATGAGGAAGCTTTTTACCTAGATCAATCAGATAATCAATTTTATCTTCTCGTTCATCAAATAGATTGAAGTCTTCAATAATCTCATTTTCGATTTCAGCGATTGATTTCTGCATGACGCAATGCTACGAAAGTCTTTTCACAATGCGTTTGAGAGCATTAACGGTGACATCAATTTCTTCTTTCGTATTGTAGAATGCAAAAGATGCACGACAGGTTCCTTCAATTTTCAATCTGTCCATAAGGGGTTGACAGCAGTGATGTCCAATACGAATGGCAATTCCCTGTTCGTTGAGAAG
>JBKJJB010000219.1:0-4087 GCA_046598235.1 Chitinophagales bacterium | reverse complement strand
GTAAAGCAGTAATTGAATTTCAGCAGTTTTAGAACCTGTATAACGCACATATTTATTTACGTTGCGCAGTATCTTTCTTAAACTCTTTTTAATAAGATACAAGCTGTTGCCTTTAGGTATTTCAGCAAACTGAATATCTATATAATTTTTAATGCTTGTTATATATCCCTGCTCATCCTGCGCTTCAAAAAGTAAATAAGTAAGTAGTTCTTTGTTCTCTTTTTTGAATCTGGCTAATCGAGAGCATAACTCTAATAGTTGAGCAGCAGACTGATGTTTTAGTTCTTCCTTTAGCTCATGAACAGTAGCCGCCTTCATTTGCCAAAATTATTTTTTCTAATTGGCTCTAAAAGATACTCCAAGCCATTTGACTTAATTTCAAAACAGGTACCCAGCAACACCCCTAATTTACCTGCCGGAAATCCTTTGCGCTGAAACCATTCCAAATAAGCTACAGGCAAATCACAGAGTATTCTGCCTTTATATTTACCAAAAGGCATTTTCATGCTTACAATCTGCAAAAGTATTTCGGGGTTGGGAGAAGGTGAATCGGGAAGCATTACTTGAATTTAAAATCGCGGTAAATCTATCTGCTTATTGTGATATAGTAAAAACAAAACCCCGCAACTGACGTTGCGGGGCGTATGAATCAAAGAAGCATTTATGTTATAAACTTCTTTGCTCTGCCGGGTCGCTCGGGTTACCATCCTCGTTACCGTTAGTGCCAAACACACGGAAGTAATAAACCTGACCGGGGTTTAGGTTTTCGGCTGTAAACGTTACATTTCTCGTTTTGCCTATTAAATCCCAATTTAGCATAGGCGGAACACCTCCATTCGACCATTCTACCACATACACTGTTGAGTGGTCTTCTTTATCCCAGGTAAGTTTAATCTTACCAGGACCAACCGCTTTTGCTACCAAGTTAAGCACCTGATCGGGTGCCTGCCTATAGCACAACTTCTTGATGTGGAGAAAGTGCTTATCGACACTTCGGCTTATTACAATGCCCTTGTTCAAACTCAATATGAGCAATCGCTACTTGCCGATTCGCTGTTTGAATTGTTACCGCCTTTAGACAGCGCATTGGCTAAAGCTGATGATGAGGACAGTATTGCCATTGAAGCTGCCAAAGTCGAATTGTGGGGTTCACTCGCGCCTGTATTAGAACTTTCTGATAGCTTGCGCCTTATCAGCGACAGTTTACGAATCTTGAAAATAACTTCAGCTATTGCTTCCAACAATTCTATATCGGTAAGCACAACGTCCGAGCAATACCACAAAACGGTAAGCAATTTTTACCTGCGGTTACTGGCAAGTGATACCTCGCTGAACGAAGAAGATATGGATGACGTAATAGATATAGCTCAGGAGTGCTATGTGCAATACGGCACAGCAGTGTTGGAAGCAAGAGCAATCATTGCCATGTTCGACACGCGAAGTTTTGATGTGTTTGATGATTGTGTGCAGACATATTACGGTAAGTGGGATGAATGGGAAGACACAAGGCAGCAAATGCCAGACACGAGTGTAGAAAATACAGTTTATAGATTGTATCCGAACCCTACAAGTCAATCGGTAACGATAGAAAAAATAGGGACAATGTTTTCGGATGAAGAAATTTCTATTATTGATGCACAAGGAAAAATAATGGCGGTGTTCAGTGGTAATGGGAAAGGAAATATGGCTCAGTTAAATATCCGCTTTTTGGCGATTGGCAGTTATCATTGCAGAATAAGCCGCATGGGAAAAACATTAGCGGTATTGCCTTTTAAAATTGTAAGATGAAGAAAGTATTTTGCCTGCTGATAATTATCAGTTGTCGGTTTTCGGTTCACGCTCAGTTGTATGATGTGAACCGTATCTACGGAGACAGAATTTACGATACTACTTCTTATTTTGGTAATGGAAGAATGGTAATGACAACTGATACGGTTTATGCTGTGAAAAAGCAGTATAACTTACCGATGGCAGAAGCCACAGTTACTGCTTCAGATGCAAATGGCAATTTGCTGTTTTATTCTAATGGAATGAGAATAATGGATAGCACAGGAACTATTATCGAAAGTGGAGATAGTTTAAACTACGGTGTTTTATGGGAATATTGGTATCCAAGTATGATAAACGGGACTTATGGATACTCAAACCCTAACTCCTTAATTTACATTCCTACCCCTGAAAATGATTCTATAGCTTTTTTGTTCCATACGCTCAGCGACTATTTGTTTACAGATTCAAACAATTTTTTCTGTTACACAAAGATATTATTAAAGCCAAACATAAGAGCAGTAGAAAAAAATGTCAAGTTATCGCTCACAGAATTTGTATCAGTGAGTAATACCGCTGCTTGTAAGCACGGCAATGGAAGAGATTGGTGGATAATTTTTAGAGAGGCAAATACTAACTGCTTTATTAAATTTTTACTAACGCCCGACACACTGTTTCGTGTGGGCAAGCAATGTATAGGAGATAAAGTTAATTATACTGAAGGGATCGGTGCAAGATTTTCGCCTGATGGGAGCAAATTTGCCAGTAGTGGTTCATTTTCAGGCGTAAACATTTTTGATTTTGATAGGTGTGATGGCAATCTATCAAATTTTAAAAGTATCCCTAGAATTTTTATTTATGATAGTACTAACCATAATTATGTAACTTGGGCTTTGAGTCATGATTTTTCTCCAAACAGTAAATACTTATATGTTACTTTAAGCCGTTACATTTTTCAATTTGATTTAACCGCTTCCAATATTGCTTCAAGTTTAGATACAATTGCAGGGTTAGTTCCATATACTGATACTCTGGTAAACGGAGTCGGTATATTTTATTATTGTGCAACGCAATATGGATTGGATGGTAAAATTTATATTTCTCATACTACATCCCATCGGTTTTTGTGCAGAATAAATTATCCTGACAGCGCAGGGCAGAGTTGCGGCTTTAGGCTAAGAGAAATAGAGTTGCCTGTACTTTATAGCTATTCCTATCCTTATTACCCTAACTATCGCCTTGGTCGTATGTTGGGCAGTGCATGCGATAGTATTTACAGTGATGTAAAACCAATATACACAGAAACTCCGTGGCTTAAAGTTTATCCCAATCCTGCGACAGATTTAGTAAGGTTTGATTATAACTGGGTAGAATGGGAGGCAATTACAGATTGCGAATTACGGATTGCGGATTTGCAAGGGAGAGTAGTGTTATCTCAAAAAATTCCCAAGTATTCTTCAAAACAAGATGTGAGCATTAAGCAATTAGCGGCAGGGGTTTATACAATCAGCTTACAGAACAATGAACAGAAGATTGCTGTATGTAAACTAACAAAGATGAATTAACCTTTATTTACCTTTCTCACCCTAAATCTATCACCATGCAAGTTCTCACCATTTTCCTGATTCTCGCTTTTGTCATTTTCATTTGGTATCTCTTTCATTATAATAGCATTGTTCTTTTCCATTGGTCACATGGTTTTGACCAATTACAATTCTCAACACAAGACTTTTACAAATCCGTTCAGACTTCACTAGAAAAACGAGAAGTGCCGGGCATTTCCTTTTCCCGCGCAACTTATCTCACTAAATTCAGAACCGTTGTCTTTGACGGCCGCAGAGAATACCTTTGTGCCACCCGCGAAGAATATGAATTTCGAATATGTGCCGCACCCTTTGGAACAGGATTCTTTGTATCGTGGTGGTTTGTTGAAAAAGAACAAGGGTATGTAACATTGCTCAAGCGCATTTCTTTCCTCAAGTGGATTTTAGGGATTAAGACATTCTATCAAATAGATACCCCCACTCGTGCTTGTTTGAAGCGTGGAATTGCGGGGAGCAACGAGGATGATTTGGTTTTGCATTTGTAATGCATGTTTAATAGCTGTTAATCAATTATTTTAATATTCACCAAACCCTTCAACCCTGCATAATCGCGTGCCGAACTGTAAAGATAATCTTTAGCTTCATCTACTATGCCTGCCCTAACAGGGTTATCGTGCGTGTAATTAAATTTAGAATCAAAAATACCCGGAGTGTAAGCATCTAATTCTATAGCATGATTGCTTTCCTGCCAAAACTTATAGTGGGTAATTCGGGCA
>JBKJJB010000299.1:0-2711 GCA_046598235.1 Chitinophagales bacterium | reverse complement strand
ACATAAAGTGTGTCGTTGTTTTGAATCGTCTTTGCCTGCAATTGCTCAAGGGTGATGATTTCCACTTTGCTGCTCTCTGTGGCAGGAGCAAAAAACGATAATCCTAAAAGAAGAAGGTGAAGCATCATGAGGCAACAAAGGTGAACGATTTGCGGATTAGAGAGTGGTAAAAAATGTAAACCGACTGATAAAAGTCAGTTCCTGTCTTGAGTCAAATCAGATTAAAGAACAGGTAATCCCGGCAACTTTGCCGTATTCAATAACAACTAAAAATTTCAATCATGAAAAAGAATATCGGAGCAGCAGACGGAATCGTTCGCCTTTTAATCGCAATCGCTTTATTATGCTATGCAGTTATTGCCGGTCCTTGGTGGATAGGTTTATTTTCTCTGCCTCTCATTGTTACTGTGTATGCTATTTGGTGTCCGCTGTATGAAGTGTTCGGAATCAACACCAATAAAGGAGAGACTCAAGGTTCGTAATTGAAACAAACTGCAATAAAGTGCTATCACTGCGGTGAAGAGTGCGTGGAAATTGTTCATGCACACGAAAAGGATTTCTGTTGCAGCGGTTGCAAAACTGTTTATGAAATTCTGGAGGAGAACAACCTATGCAGCTACTACAACCTGAATGAAGCTCCCGGAGTTTCACTGAAGAATAAAACCAGCGATAAGAAGTTTGCCTATTTGGATGATGAACAGGTTAAGCAACAACTCATTCAATTTACTGATGGAAAGATTTCATCTGTTACATTTTATATTCCCAAAATCCATTGCAGCTCCTGCATCTTTCTTTTAGAAAACCTCTATAAACTGAAAGAAGGCATCTCGCGCTCCAACGTAAACTTCTTGAAGCGTGAAGTGAGTATCACTTTCGATAACACACAACTCAATTTGAGACAGGTAGTTGAAACGCTTTCGCGCATCGGTTATGAGCCGCACATCAACCTGAACGATTTAAGCAGGAAGGAAAAGAAAGATCATCTGCGCCAATACTATTTGAAAATAGGAATTTCGTTCTTCTCCTTCGGCAACATCATGTTGCTCAGTTTTCCCGAATATCTCGGCATCAGTGCGCTGACCGAATCGCCCATGCGGAAATTTTTCGGCTATCTGAATTTTGCTATTGCATTGCCCGTGATGTTTTACTCTGCACAGGAGTTTTTCGCTTCTGCTTACAACGCATTGAAACAAAAAACGCTGAATATGGATATTCCTATCGCACTCGGAATCCTGATAATGTTTTTGCGCAGCAGCTACGAAATATTCAGTCACACCGGTGCGGGATACTTTGATACACTCGCCAGTTTGGTGATGCTTATGTTGATTGGAAGATTATTCCAAAACAAAACCTACGATACTCTTTCATTTGAGCGTGATTACAAATCGTATTTCCCTGTTGCTGTTACTTTAGTGAATAATGAAAAGGAAACTTCTATTCCTTTAACTAAGCTGCGCGTGCATGATCGCTTGCTAATCCGCAATCAGGAATTAATTCCTGCTGATAGCGTGCTCCTGAAAGGTAGCGCAAACATTGATTACAGTTTTGTTACAGGAGAAGCAGTTCCTGTTGCAAAGAAATCGGGCGATATGATTTATGCAGGGGGCAAACATATAGGAGGTGCAATTGAAATAGAGGTAGTAAAAGAAGTATCGCACAGCTATCTCACCCAGCTATGGAATGATGTTGCTTTCAGCAAAGAAGCATCGAAAAATATCAGCACGCTGGCTTCAAAAGTGAGTAAATGGTTTACTCCAGTGGTTATACTTATCGCAACTGTCGCTGCACTTTTTTGGTGGAATGATAGCATCCACAAAGCATTGAACGCTTTTACTTCAGTGCTGATTATTACTTGTCCATGCGCGCTGGCGCTCTCCTCTCCTTTCACTTTGGGAAATGTATTGCGCATACTAAGCCGCAATGGAATTTATCTGAAGAATGCTTTGGTGATTGAAAAGCTTTCTTCCATCAACAGCATTGTGTTTGATAAAACGGGGACACTGACAAATACCAAAGAGGCGAAGATTGAGTTTAAGACAATAGACAATAGACAACAGACATTAGAGAATCCACTTTCCGATTATGAATTAGGTTTAGTGAAGTCACTGGTTTATCATTCTTCTCATCCGTTGAGTAAGAGGATTTATCAAACACTGAAAGGCATTGCATTAATAAACACTAACGATTTTCTGGAAGTAGAAGGAAAAGGAATTGAAGGATGGGTAGATGACAATTGTGTGAAGGTAGGTTCCAAAAGATACTTGTATGGAGATGATGCGATAGCCAATCATGCACTTTCGGATTTCAATCACGCCTCTAAAATATTTGTAGGCATCAATGGAAAAGTGAGAGGCTACTTCCTTATTAGAAATGAATACAGGAAAGGATTTGGAGATTTGATTGCAGATTTAAAAAAGAAATTTAACCTGTATGTAGTAAGCGGTGACAATGATGCTGAGAAGAATTTCCTGAAACAGTATCTTGATGAAAAGAATCTTGTATTCCATCAACAGCCAAGTGATAAATTACACTTTATTAAACAACTGCAAACTAAGTTTGTTGGTGAGAACACTAACAAAGGCAAAAACAACAAAGTGATGATGCTGGGTGATGGACTAAATGATGCAGGTGCATTGAAACAATCTGATGTGGGCATCGCAATCAGCGATGATGTAAACAACTTCTCACCCGCCTGCGATGGCATTATCGAA
>JBKJJB010000277.1:0-2801 GCA_046598235.1 Chitinophagales bacterium | reverse complement strand
AAAGGCGGGATCGCGGTTTTTTGCACAGATTGCTGAGCAGGCGCCTGAAGGCAGAAAATAAACAGGAATAGAATCAATATACTTCTCATGGGGCTTACTGTCTTAATCTATAAATGTAAGTGAAAGCGTTTACCAAGTATATATTCCTTTTCTACAATTATTTAAAGTTCAGTAGGCTTCCATTATGCCATACTAAGCCTTCCAATTATAAAAAGTGGCTTCGCTGATGCCCATTTCTCTGCTGATGTCTTTGACGGGAATCCCTGCTTCCTGTTTCTTTAAAGCAGATACAATTTGTTGTTCGGTAAATCTTCCTTTTTTCATAACGATTAAAATTTAAAGTTGTTAACTCTAAATTTTAACTGGCCGAACTTAGGGGAAGCTTACACCTCCTACAGGTATTCAGACACATAACCACAAACATTTCCTGCAAATGGATAAATTCATCTGGGAAGAAGCCCTTCAATTTTCTATGGGCATCCTACGATCTTATAATCATTGGATTTCTGCTTATGGCGGGTTTATAGCTGATGGTTATTTCAGCTACTTGACTGATCTATTTCATTATACTAATTTAAATATGAAAAAAATGTGTAATTTTAAAGATGCTCGCATCTTGGCAATAAATGCCCAATGGACTATTTAAGAATGAACCCAAAACTGTTGACTATATTATTTTTTTTGTGTACAAGCAATTTGTATTCACAAAACACAGAATCAGCAATAAAAGCAGTTTCCGCCAGTGTAGCGTATTTAAATGAGAATAAAATTCAGACTATTGTTATAGATGGAAAACCCTTTGAAATTTGGCTTAGAGAAAAAGGTAGTACCCAATTGGTTCCTAAGATTGAAAGAATAACTGGATCAGCATTTTTTGTCAATGATAGCATTCATTTATCAGCTTATTTGGTCACTGCTGAACATGTAGCTAAAGAAATGACTTTAAATTCTGACATAATTATTAATGGTCCATCCGATAAACCAATAGCATTTAAACTTAAGGATATATCATTTAGAAAAGATAGCCTGGCGTGGACATACAATAAAGCTGCAGATGTCGCTGTTCTACTTTTAGATAATAACTCTTCAAACTTCAAAAATTCTTATATAGGGCTAATTCCAATAGAATTTCTTGAGCCTGACAGAATTCCGGTGAGGGAAAGAGATGTTACAATTATTGGTTTCCCATTAGAATTAGGATTCAACAATTACTTTTCACCAATTTCTAAAATATCGAAACCAGTTAGTGGGTTAACAGAATTGCCAAGGGGTGATAATAACAAAATCGCAACTTTTTATCTTTTAGGTGACCCAAGTATTGGAGGCTTTAGTGGTTCCCCCGTATTTGAGTTACCCACTCAATTCATGTTAGGTGATAGACCTCTTACCGTCCATGGAATTTACTTAATAGGATTAGTTCACGGTTCTATTGGAGATAAAAATACTGGAGGTGGTTTTGCAGCGATTGTCCCTTCAAAATATATTCTTGAAACAATAAGTAATTCACCAAAGTTTTTTGGACCTCTTAAAATATTTCATGCTAACGGGAAGCTCTGGACTGAAAGAATTTATAAGGATGGAAAACCATGGAAAGTTCTAAATAATTATGATAAGAATGGACAAAAAACAGAGGCAGGAACACTCGACAACGGTAACGGAACTCTTTATGTATACAACGAAGATGCAAGATTAATCTTCATTCAATATTATCAAAATGGGATTTTGTTAAAAACAGATAGGACTTAGCACTTAGGTCGCACCTTTTCTTTTCCGCACAGTGTACTTATGCATACTTCAAAACGGTCTCCGCAAACGTCTCCCGGAGGGGACTTTGCGGTTCTCGCATAAAGGTTGACGAAAAAAAAATGATTAACTTCAACTTGTTCTTCCCGATTTTTAGTTGCATTGAGGCTTCCTTTTGGGCATTTACGTTATTTCTGGAAAAACCACACAAATTGGCCCCCTGATACTACTGCAAACCGACCCCTGTTCCCCAGATCAAAGTGATTACCTCCACCATTTGAAATTGACCCTCTATAAAATTGGCACTGAAAGCACAAACAAAGCGGCCTTTTCTCTTAAGTTTTTTTCTTCGTATTTCTTTTAGCGATATATTTCAATAGGGGAATGACAAAATAAAAGAATAAAAAGGAACGCCTTTTTTTTATAATAAATAAAAGTTGCTAACTTAAAGCAGCAAAACTATTATTTTAATCACTTAATAAAGGCTATATGAAAAAAGCTTTCGTATTATTCCTGTCAGCCTTCTTTTTGATGGCGGTAACTGTTTTACATGGTCAGACACCCGTTAATGTAACCGGCACCTGGAATATAATTGCGGAAAGTCCGTTGGGCAACGGCACGCCTGTTTTTGAATTAAAACATATCTCAGATACCACTTTTACCGGCACCTACCGTGGCCAGTTAGGCGAATCAGATGTGAAAGGTACTATTAAAGGAAATAAAGTTTATCTCTCATTTGATGTTAGCGGTAACCTGATAGAATATGATGGGGTAGTTGAGGGCGATACTATGAAAGGAAAATTAAAACTCGGAAGTATGGGAGAAGGAACTTTTACAGGGACAAGAAAAAAATAATGTATCGTTCTATTACCACCCTACATATTCCGGAGGTTTTATGCCGTTCAATCTTAAATACACAAGCATCTGTGCCCTGTGATGGGTTTGGTGGTCGCTGATAAGATTAATTATCTGAAGTTTGGTTTTGGGTCCAGCAAAAAAAGAAACTGTATCTGCTAAGTGCGATGCCTCAAACGGTTTTAATGCGCCAATTGCAAAAT
>JBKJJB010000180.1:0-3532 GCA_046598235.1 Chitinophagales bacterium | reverse complement strand
TCATGCGCGCCACATTGGGCGCCTGCCGCTCGGTGTCTTTTTGCCCCATGTAAACAATGCACTCCAGTCCTTTGTGCGCGCACACAGTGGCAGTGGCAACACCGTGCTGCCCCGCTCCTGTTTCTGCAATGATTCGTTTTTTGCCGAGGCGCTGCGCAAGCAGAATCTGCCCGATGGTGTTGTTGATTTTATGCGCACCTGTGTGGCAGAGGTCTTCGCGCTTTAAATAAATGTTGGTGTTGTAGTGCTGCGATAATCGCTCGGCATGAAACAGCGGTGTGGGCCTACCCACATAATCGCGCAGCAGGTCATCGAATTCTTTTTTGAAATCGGGCTGCTGAATAATGCGTTCGTAGTTCTGCTGCAGCTCTTGCACATTGGCGTGAAGCATTTCGGGGATGAAGGCACCGCCAAAATCTCCGTAAAAGCCGTTGTTGGTTTTGGTGTAACTCATGGTTGAAAATTAAATAGAACGCTTATTGTCATTATTAAGTTGATAAGAATGATTTAAAAATCAGTATTAATAATGATAATCATGAAAATCAGCGTTCCATTGCATTTATGATTTTTCAATTTGTTGCAAGAATGAGCGAATAGCGTTTACATCTTTCACACCCGGAGAAATTTCGAAACGGCTGTTGATGTCGATGCCGATGCAGTCGGGGTGTTTGAAATTTTTAATGGCTTCTGCATGACTGGGAGAAATACCTCCGCTCAGTAAAAAAGGTTTTGCAAAACGTTTGCCGCTGAGAAGAGTCCAATTAAAAGCAATTCCGTTGCCGCCAAAATTTTCGCCCTTTGTATCGAAGAGAAAATAATCAACCGCAGAAGCGTAAGCTTCGGTGGTTGCAAAATCGAAGTTGCCGTCAACACTGAATGCCTTGATGATTTCTGTGCCATCTGATTTAAGCGCTGCGCAGTATTCGGGCGATTCGTTGCCGTGCAATTGAATCATATTCAAGCCGTGTTGCTGAATAGTCGTTCTTACGTTCTCTAAAGTTTCGTTGACGAAGACACCTACTTTTTTGATGGAAGAAGGAAGAGATTTTAAATCTGCCTTTGCGTTTGCTGCATTGAAATATCGCGGAGATGTTGGAGTAAAGATGAAACCCATCCATTGCGGATGAAGTTCAGCTAAGTCTGAAACATTTTGTTGTTCGCGCAAGCCGCAGATTTTTGTTTTCATGGAGAAGTTGAACAGAGATGGTTATTTCATTTCCTTTATTCTCAACTTGGTTTCATCGAGAACAGCGAATTTATTTTTTAGTATCGTTTGATTTTCGCGAAGAGCAAATTCTACCAGTGAACATTTGTTGTCGATGGCGACACCGGATAAACGCAACAGAAGAATTCCACAATGAGGCAGACGGAGACGATAAACCAATTCGCCAAAATCTTTGTCTTCAGTTAGAAGAAGTGCATCATGTTCGATAGCAGTTTGAAGAACCTGAGTATCGGGAATGCCGGGTGAAAGTTTGGCGATAGAATGGATTTGATAGCCCAAGCTTAACAAGTGAGCAACGATGTTGCCGTCCACACTTTCATCGGCTACAATCATGCTACCTTATGGATAATTTCACTTTTCACAGACTCGGAAGCGAATTGCAAGCAGGCAGAAATATCGGCAGCAGAAATAGAAGCATAAGAAGATAAAAGCTGTTCTTGTGTTTCGCCTGCAGCTAATTTCTCTAATATCAAATCAACAGGTATGCGGGTTCCTTTGATAACCGGTTTGCCGAACATGATTTTCGGATCAGAGTTGATGTGTTCGCGCCATTGTATTTGCATAGGGATATTTTTCTTCAACAAATATACATCATTAGTATTTACACAGGAATTATAACCAAGGTGGCTACTTAAATTCGTAGTGAAAAATCTCACGGCAACCTTTGGCGTAACCTAAAATAGAGATGTCATTGCAAGTCCCGCTCAAAGCAGCGGAACGAAGCAACCTTCTGTTTTGTTATTTTTTTCTTGTTCCTTTTCTTTATAATAATACTTCGGACAAAATTTTAGTCAATTACAATAGAAAGTGTTGAGTAAAAAGTAAAAACAGAACGCCATGCTGTGAACCGAAGTTTCGAACATGGCGCATGAACCATTTATACCAAATTTTAAATCGCTTAGCACTTAAGCAGCCACAACGAAAATTTATTATACATCTCTTTTCAACCTGGCTGTCAATTAAAGGGCGTGTCAATTTTTTACAACTCGGACGTTTCAGCAAGCATAGTGAAAAGTATTACCGAAGGTGGTTTTGCCGATTCTTTGACTGGACTGAACTGAATAAAGCATTGCTTCAGAATGCGGGTATTGGTAAATGCGTAATTGCTATGGACGATGTAGTGTGGCAAAAAGCAGGAAGAAAAACATTTGGATTAGGTAATGTTTACAGCGGCACCATGCACAAATTAATACGTGGAATAAATTTTTTTACCCTTTCCATTGTAAGTGCTGAATGGAAAACAGCCTTCCATATAAATGCACTGCAGATAGTAGACCATACCAAGGCAGGCAACCGCGCATCGCAACAAGCTCAATTTTTAATTACTCAATTACCGTTGCTGCGAGAACTTGCCAAAGTAGTGGTTGGAGATGGATATTTTGCAAGAAAAAAATATTTGGATGCTGTAGTAAGTCAGGGATGTACCCTTATCTCTAAACTCAGGCAGGACGCAGCCTTATTTTACCTGTATAAGGGACCAATCAAAAAAGGAAGACCTCGTAAAAAGGATGGAAGAATCGACTGGAGCAATGTATCGAAAATGACTTATGTGGGCAGACAAAACGATTCTGATATTTATGAAGCAATCGCCTTTAATAAAAAGTTCAAGGGCAATATTAAGGCGGTTTACATTTATGACAATAAAGTCAAAGCATATATGATATTGATGTGTACGGATTTAGAAATGCCAGCCCTTGATATTATTGAATACTATCGGTTGCGTTTTCAAATTGAATTTGTATATCGAGATGCTAAACAGCATACGGCATTAACCACCTGTCAATCCACTAAACAAGAAGCTCTGCAATACCACGCTAACGCTGCAATGACCGCAATTAATCTGGCAAAAGCTGATTTACTAAAAGAGAACAATTTTGATCCTGAGACGATTTTCTCCTTATCGGATTACGTTCAACGAAAAAGCAACTTACTACTGGCAGAAAGAATTATTGGCAACTTAGGATTTGAGTTAAGTAAACAAAAAATAAATGCAATTTTAAAAGACTCTGCTGAATTTGGATTGATACACCTTAAAAACGCAGCCTGATTTGTCCGAAGTATTAATTCAGAAAAAGTCCTATTAATTCTAAAACCTCACACTCATGCCCCCAACCCTGGTTTTGGCTTTGCCACCTGTGTTGGCGAACTGGCAAATATTATTGAGGTGACTGCGACCTAATTTAACTTCATTTTTATTGGTCACAGGCAAGGTTAAAACCCTGCACTTTCAGTGCAGCGCCTTTAGGTGCTACACATTTTTGATAAATTTGGTCAATGGGAGAAGAGAACAGGCAAGCGGGTCACTCG
>JBKJJB010000143.1:0-5803 GCA_046598235.1 Chitinophagales bacterium | reverse complement strand
AGATGAGTAAGTACCTACCAATAATCCTATGATAAGGGCGAAAGAGAACCCGCGAACAGGCGTACCGCCAAACAGGAATAATATTAAAGCAACAATAAACACCGTAAACACGGTCATAATTGTTCTGCTTAGCGTTTGGCTAATTGAATCGTTTACATTCTGAACCAATGTGCGGGTAGGATGCAAACCAACAGTTTCTCTTATTCTGTCGAACACCACCACGGTATCGTTTACCGAGTAACCGATAAGAGTAAGCACAGCCGCAACAATGTTCTGGTCAATCTCGAGCGAGAAAGGAAGAATGTGACGGAACAGCGAGAATACACCCAACACTAAAACAGGGTCGTGAATCAATGCGATAATAGCTGCTGTTGCATATTCCCAACGCTTGAATCGGATAAAGATGTAAATGAACACACCTCCAAGTCCGAAAACTAAAGCCCAAAGAGCACTCTTGCGAATATCATCGGCAATAGAAGCTCCTATTTTGATAGAGCTTTTTACATTCTTAGCTCTGAAATCTTCAATAGATGGGGCGTTAGTAAACAGAGGTTTTACTCCTTCATATAGATTTGCTTCAATAATACTATCGGTTGCAGGACCATCGGCATCAATCATAAAGGCAGTAGTAATAGAAACCTGATTGTTGCTACCATAAGTTTTTACTTGTGGTGCTCCTTTCAAACCGGTTTCAAGGGCTTTAGCAACCCCTTCGGTAGTTACATCTTTATCAAACTGCACCACATAACTTCTTCCTCCTTTAAAATCTACCCCCAAATCGAAGCCATAGAAAGCGATAGAGGAAAGCGATACCACAAATATTACCGTAGAAATAGCGTAAGAGATTTTCTTCTTACCTATAAAATCGAAATGGATGTTCTTGAAAAGATTCAAAGTAAATTTATTACCGAAAGTGATGTTCCAGTTTTTATCGAAAGCATAATCAAATAGTACGCGCGATACCAATACGGCAGTAAACATAGAAGTGAAAAGACCATACACCAATACGCGACCGAATCCCTGAATGGGTCCTAAGCCGAAAACCATCAGCACGATACCCACCACCATAGTAGTAAGGTTACCATCTATAATGGCGTTGTATGAATGCTTGTAACCATCATCAACAGCCAAGCGCATTCCTTTACCCCGCTTAATTTCTTCGCGGATACGCTCATTTATAATCACGTTGGCATCTACCGCCATTGCCAGCGTAAGCAGGATACCCGCCATAGCTGCCAGTGTAAACGAAGCTCCGATAGAGATAAGAGCGCAAACAAGTATAAACACGTTGAGCAGCATACACAAGTTGGCAATAATACCCGATGAACTATAGTAAGCCATCATAAAGATGAACACCATTACAAATCCTAATATCAGCGATATTAAACCGGCTTTGATAGATTCGGCACCTAACGAAGGTCCTATTATCTGCTCTTCAATAACCTGCGTTCTTGCTTCGAGCTTACCGCTCTTAAGAATGTTTGCCAAGTCAATCGCTTCTTCCAGTTGGTCAATGCCAGTAATTTGCGAGCGACCACCCGAAATTTTCTGCTGCACACGCGGAGCAGAGAACACTCGGTTATCCAAAACAATAGCAATACATTTCTTTACTGTCTTACCGTTTATCTGTGCGTTCACAGCTGCATCTGTCATTCTCTCCCATTTGTTAGCTCCGTTTCCATCCATCGAAATATCTACTTCAGGAATACCGAACTGGTCGAACGACTGGTAAGCATCTTTAATAACCCCACCTGTTAGCGGTGCTTCAGGCGAAGATGGGTTTTGTTTGATAGCATATAAACCATAGATGTTAGCTTCACTGCTAAGGGGATGTGCGCCCCACAATAACTTTAAGTCACGCGGAAGTGCCGCCTTTACCATATCGCTGGCAAGAAGACGGTTTACCTTTGCTGTATCTCTTCCGAAAGAGCGACCTACCATTGGACCTTCGCCTGCATCTTTACCATCTTGTGTAACATTAGGGTAAAGCACTTCCCAAAGAGGGTTTGAATTTTGGTTGCTGGTATCTGCTTTAGCTGCCGTAGTATCAGTAGCCGCTTTAGTAGTAGTATCGCTGAACAACAAAGAACCTGCCGATGCTGCGGTATCAGTTGAAGCCACTGCTGTGGTATCTTCCTCTTCTTGCTGAGCTGCTTTAGCTGCGCGCAAAACATTATTCACTTCGCTAAGGTTGTTGAGTACTTCACGCGTTTCGTACGTGTCCCAAAACTCTAACTGCGCTGTTTGCTGAAGAAGTTTTCTTACACGTGCAGGGTCATCTACACCGGGAAGTTCAAGTATAATTCTTCCTGTATTTTCCTGTAGCGAAATATTAGGAGAAGCCACTCCGAACTGGTCAATACGGGTTTTAAGAACCTGAAAAGTATTTTTAATAGCCGCATCAAAATCTTTGCGAAGCACACCGATTACTTCGTTATTAGAAGAAGAGATATTTATTTTCCCCTGGTATGCTTCGATAGGTGCAAAAATGGCTGCGAGTTTTGCATTCTTATCTAACTTTTCAAACTCCTGTTGAAATAAAGTAAGGAAATCGCTTTGTGAGTTGCTTTGCTCTTTCTTGGCATTTTCAATAGCTTTATTGAAGAGCTGGCTTTTGCTATTGTAAGCTAAACTACGCAATACATCATCTTCTAAAATTTCTAAAGTAAGACTCATTCCACCTTTTAAGTCAAGTCCAAGACTTAGAGAGTGGTCGTTGCAAAATTTATAAGTATAGAAGTCTTTTAATCCCCACACATTTAAAATTGGTGAACCCGCTACTGAGTCCAGATAGTTTCTTTTGTATGATTTTTTGAGACTTTCTACCGAATCTCTGAAAAGCAATTGCTGCACAGGGCTTAATCCTACGGGCTCGGTTACTTTAACCGCATTGTTGGCATACGCATCGCCTTTCCCTTCTACATATTTCGCACAGAAGGTAAACGAAAGCTGAATCAGGCACACAAAAATCAATACCCCTGTGAAAAATTTGATAAATCCTTTAAGATTTTGCATTTGAGAAATGATTTATATCTAAAAATAAACTCCGTGTAAAACGAAGCGGGCGCAAATATATAAGAATAGAGAGAAAAAGAAAGGTGCAGAAAGGAACGGTGGTTTAGCGGGTTGAACAGAGGTTTTCTGTCAGAATGATTTATTCGTTACGGCTTCCGGTTTCAGAGCAGCAGGCTCTTCATCTCGGAGCAAATGAGCGACAGGAACATTAAGCGCAGTACTTATTTTTTGCAGTGTAATAAGCGTAATATTGGTTTTACCCGTTTCAATACGCGACATGCTTGATAAATCCATATCGCAGAGTAAAGCGAGTTTGGTTTCGGTTATTTTTTTGGAGATTCTAATTTTTCTTATGCGGGTTCCCACTTCGGTCAGAAATTCTGTTTCAGGCATACGGGTATTTTTCGTTTAACATACTCCATTGCCAGAAAAAATTCAAGAGGCAATTACCCAAATAATTATGATACAGTTTTCAGTTAGTGAAATTGTGTCAGAAAGAATATCCATTCGCCAAGCGGTAATCTCTAGTTCCTTTAGAGCGGTCAGTTATGGCTTACTCTTACAGAATACTGAGCAACGAACAGATCAGGATAAAATTTCACCAAGCCGGTATAGACACCCCTTGCCATAACAGCATAACCTTTTGGCTTATGGTGGCTATCTAACGGCCAATAATAAAGGGCTGAATTTTCATTCCCAATATTTACAGAATCTATATAAAAGGGCAACAAATCAAATCTTTTGAAAATCGGAATGGTATCCGCCATTGTTTCAAAAAAACTGAAATCGTACATGTATTTTTTGGTGATTACTTCCGAGCGTTCAGGTTTCTTCACAAGTATCACTTGAAAGTGATGTTGGCTTGCAAGTAGTGCAATACGTTGAAAGGTTTCATTCCATTTCACTTTTAAAAGAATTAGACGCTCTGCCTTTCCTTCTTCAGAAAGAAAAAAGTTTGCATGAGTAATACCAAAAACAGAATTGCAAATGAGGCGAAAAAAATAACTGCTGGCATAAATCCACTCCCATGAAGGTCCTTGTAAGGCTTGCCAATATCCTTCTTTAAAACGCTCTAGTCCTCCGCGAGTTAAAAAGTCTGCTGTAAAATCGAATGAACTGTAAGTAATAATCGCCAAATCCGGTTTTAACTTCACACCTATATCTTCCATTTGCCTGCAATAAAAACCTGGGTCACTTCCGCTGATACCAAAATTCTGAATAATCGTTTTTTTTGAAGTGATATGAGAATTAAGAATTGTACGCAGAGTAGAAGGATAACTGGAATCCTCGGGGGCACCATCGCCTTCTGTAAAAGAGTCACCATATGTTTGAATTAGCAGAATGGAAGAATCTTTTTTCCTTTCAAAATCTTTATCGCGAAATCCAAAGTTATTGCGCTGACGATCAAATTTGTACTCAGAAGATTGAAGAAATGGGGGAGAGTTAGCCGGAATTACAAAATCAACATTTGAATTTTTGCGAGCGTAAACGGGAACATAAATGTCCTTACGGTTTTCCATATAGGAGCTGTTTATTCTTTTTAACCGCAAAAATATTTCGCCTATACTAATACATAAGAGTAAGCTACAAATAGCCAAAAGCACTTTTGAAAAACTTTGTGCTGTCAATTGAAAAGTTAAGGTTGTAACAGATACTAAGCCAGCCGATAACAACAGGAATGAAAAATAAAATATCACGCTATGAGCTACTCCAAAACCTGCTGATGGCAATTGAAACAAGCCATATAAGAACATCAAGCCCATGCTTCCCCCTAAAAATGACAGAAAAATAATTGCCTTTGGATACCTATATGTTAGGGTGAAAAAGTAATTCATAACCTGACAATAACAAGGATATTTTAAAATGGATAACCAATCGCTAACTGAAATTGTCCGGTTTTAAATGCCTGTGCATTGGCAAACTGCCAGCGTTTACCCACTGCTCTTCGAGGGTCGCGCAAAGGGAAACCATAATCGAAACGGATAACAAAGAAGTTGAAATCGAGCCGCAGACCAGCACCTGCATCTACTGCAAATTCGCTCCAAAAACGTTTGAAATTAAATTCACCCAATTGCCGCGCATCTTTTCGTAACAGCCATACGTTACCGGCATCAACAAAAACAGCAGCTTTCAGCCATTTGTAAATATCAAAACGGATTTCGGCATTCACCTCTAATTTCATATCTCCTGTTTGATTAAAGAAACCAACATTGCCTTTCGCTCCCGTTTCAGGATTATAGGCATTTTCATCAGAATATCCTCCGGGACCTATTTCGCGTAAAAGAAATCCGCGCAAACTATTCGGACCGCCTACAAAAAATTGTTTTACGAAAGGAAGTGCCAACGAATTACCATAAGGAATTCCGAAACCGGCAAAACTGCGGATAGCAAACATGCTATGGTTGGTCATTCGGAAATAGTTTCGCCAGTCGCCTTCAATTCGAAAATATTGTGAGAACGGTCGGTTGGCTATCAGGTAAGTTGAATCGTGTTGGCTTTTAAGATTGGCAAGTTTGAAACCAGCGTAAATAACATTTCCCGCTGTTTCAATATTGGTACGAAAATACATGTAAATGCGATCTGTATTAGTACGCTGATTGGTGTAAGTAAATGTGTAATTCGGTCCTATAATAACCTGCTCTTCGTAACTGCTTTTAAGCACAGAGTTAAGATTTAGTCTTCGAAGAAATTCTGCACCCCTTCGCGGCAACAAATAAAAACTGACTGTAACAGGATTGAAAAGATGTCGCTTAAATGGATTTTCGTTCCACTCATATCCGAATGCAAG
>JBKJJB010000074.1:0-3919 GCA_046598235.1 Chitinophagales bacterium | reverse complement strand
AAAAGTGAAACTTGATTCAGTAGAACAGAAAGTAAGAACGCTTGAAAAAGATGCAATTAAACTCAAAGAGAAAATTGAGAATACTACTATAGAGATTAAGCAGCCGTAATAATAGTTTGTACAGCAGTGTCTCCGTTTCGGGACTCTGCCCTTAACGACCATCACCAATAACCTCATTTTCCTATCTCCTAAAACCGGGTTTACGGATTTATTTCCCCAACTCTCTTGCTCTTTTAAATGCAGCACTCAACGCAGAATCTATTTTCTCATTCACCACATTTTCTTTAAACACTTTTATAGCCGCTTCGGTAGTTCCTCCTTTCGAAGCAACTTTATCAATCCATTCTCCGCAGGTCAGTTCGCTTTGATTATGCAAATGCACCGCGCCCATAAAAGTTTGATTCACTAGCAATTCCGCTTGCGATAAAGTGAATCCCATCTTCACCCCTGCCTGTATCATCGCTTCCATAAAATAATAAACGTAAGCTGGTCCGCTTCCCGATATAGCGGTAGCAGCATCAATCATATTTTCATCCTCTACATACACACTTTTGCCCGTGGTGTTTATCAAATTCTGAATAATAAAAAGTTCCTTCTTATCTATTTCGGGCGAAGAAGTAAACACCGTCATGCTCATGCCTATCTGAGCAGGAAGGTTAGGCATACATCGAACAACCTTAACCGCATTTGTCAACTTAGTGATGGTGCTTATTTTAATTCCCGCCATAATTGAAAGCAGCAACTGTTCCTTTTGTATAAAAGGGTTTATCTGTTTAGCCAACGAAGGAAAATCCTGCGGCTTTACCGCAAGGATAATAATGTCGGCACTCTTGATAAAGGCATCGGCTGCGATATGAATATTCTCCGCGGGTATTTCAGGAACTGAAGCATGTTCTCTGTCTTTATCCAGAATAAATAAATCTTTCGCAGCAATAAAACGCGAGGTAAGAAAACTGCGCGCATACGTTTTACCCATATTGCCCGCACCAATGATTAGAACTTTCATGTGTAAGTTGTTTTAGTAATTGCTTTATATATGAGAATGGAATAATGGAATACTGGAACGTTGGATAAATGTATTCCAAACATCCATTATTCCAATATTCCATCAGTTTATAGAGACGGGGAAATTAAATTAATCAGAAGAGACTGAACTGTAGTATGAAAATTCTTACGTTAGCGCAGTATGTCTGAAGCTAAGCATCAGTTAGAACCGCAGAAATGGGTAGAGCGCTACAGCGATTACTTGTATTCTTTTGCGCTTTCGCGGTTAAGCCGCACCGATATTGCCGAAGATTTAGTGCAGGAAACTTTTCTTGCTGCTTGGAATGCTCGCGAAGGATTTCAAAGTAATGCTTCGGAGAAAACATGGCTTACTTCTATTCTCAAGAACAAAATTGTTGACCACTATCGAAAAAGCAGCACAAAGAACGAGTTGAGTATTTTAGATAAAACTTCAAGCGATAATTCAACCGATTATTTTTTCAGAACCGAAGGAACCTACGAAGGACATTGGACCAATGCTTCATCGCCACAGGACTGGAAAAAAGATTTAAAAAGCAAAGTAGAAACCGAAGAGTTTCAAAATATTCTCCGTAGTTGCCTTACCAAATTGCCGGAGAAAGCGCGCGCTGTGTTTGTAATGAAAATGATGGACGATGAAGAAAGCGAAACTATTTGCAAGGAGTTGGGTATTACACCGTCAAACTTTTGGATTTTAATGCACCGTGCTAAATTGCAGTTGCGAGAATGTATCCAGCAAAACTGGGCGAACGTTTAAAGAATTGATTAGCGAAACACAATGACACTCTCTGAAATATTTAAAATGAACTGCCAGCAGGCAACTTTACTCTGCGAAAAGCAGAGCGAAGGTAAAATCACTTTGTTGCAGCGCGTAGGAGTATGGCTGCATTTTGCTCATTGCTCGCTGTGTCGTTTGTTTTTAAAGCAGACTGAAATTATTTCTAAAGAAACAAAGACCCTTGGCAACACATCACATACTCTCGATAGTTCAGCAAAAAATAAAATAGCTCAATCACTCAATAAAAAGATAAAAGGAGATGCTTAAAGAATCACTCATAGAAATATTTGAAAGAGATTTAAATAAACTGAAAGATGAAATCGGTTTGTATTCTGATGAAACTAAACTCTGGATAGTTGATAAAGATATCATCAACTCAGCGGGCAATTTGTGCTTGCACCTTATCGGCAACTTAAATCATTTTATAGGAGCCGCTCTTGGCAATACAGGATATATAAGAGAACGCGACAAAGAGTTTAGCTTAAAGAATATTCCCCGTAAAGATTTGCTGGAAAGCATTGAGAAAACTAAGAAGATGGTGACTGATACTATACAGCAATTAAACGAAGATGACTTTAATAAAGAATATCCAGAAGACAAATTAGGCAGAAAAGCCACCACCGGGTTTTTACTTTTTTATATCAGCTCCCATCTTTCTTACCATTTAGGGCAGATTAATTATCACCGCAGATTGCTTCAGTAAAATTATTAACTCACGATGGTTGCGGGTCTCATTTTTGGTTTCATTTTAGGTTTTGTTGGATACCTGCCATTGGGTAATATCAATCTTACAGTGGTACAAATGTCGGTAAGCGGCTCGCGCAGAAGCTGGCAGCAATTTATTTTGCTTGCAGCGGTAATGGAATTTGTCTATTGCTTCGCATGCCTCTACGGAATGGATTTACTGTTGCAGAAACCACAGTTGATCGTTTATCTGGGTTGGTCAGCCGTAGTTATTTTTCTGGTGCTGGGGCTTTATACATTTCTGCATACGTTTAAAGCGAGTAGCCTTTCCAATACATCATCGGGCATTAGACGCGGAATATTCATTGCCATTTTCAATCCGCTTCAGATTCCGTTCTGGTTGATATGGGGCGTTTATGTATTTCAGAATAACTGGATAAATAGCGATGCTGTTTCGATTGCTCTTTTCAGCATAGTTTGTTCTGTAGGAACTGTTGCAATACTTTGGCTATATGCTATTGCCGGGAAAAAATTAGTAGAGAAATTGAATGTAAACCGCAATCTGCTTAATCGCTTTATTGGTTCTTTGTTGATAGTGTTGGCTATCTATCAAACATTTAAATTGTTGAACGGCTAAGTTGTAATAATCTCCAGTGCTTTTTCAATCATTCTTTCAACTACTTTCTTAGGATTAGTGCTGAAAGTATGATGAATACGGTTAGCGAGAATGGCATTTACAGAAAGGCAATTATGCCCGAGCAGTTTACCCATGCCGTATATACCGGAAGTTTCCATTTCAAGATTGGTGATGCGAAAATGTTTGTGACGAAACTTACTGATGGTTTCAACAAAATTCGGGAATGCACGCTCAAGACGAAGTTTTCTTCCTTGTGGCGCATAAAAGCCGCAGGCAGTAAGTGTAGTTCCTTTGGGAAAATGGTTTTCAAATTTTTCAAGAAGCGTTTCTGAGGCAGAAGCAATATAAGGGTTCACATTGCTGAAATGCGGCTTGATATAATTGGCGAATGCCTCTAAGTAAACGGTTTCCTGAATGGAATTTTCGTAGTCATAGTAATGCAGTAAACCATCCATTCCAATAGCAGTTTCGCTGATTAGAATGGAATCAATTTCTACTTCTTCACTTACCGAACCCGAAGTGCCAAGGCGAATAATATCCAACGAAGTGAGCGTATACTTAACGGTTCGTGTTTCAAAATTAATATTCACGAGCGCATCTAACTCGTTCATTACAATATCAATATTGTCGGTGCCCATACCGGTAGATAAAACAGTGAGCCGTTTATTGTTTAGAAAACCGGTGTGAATAATAAACTCGCGATGCTGAACGCGATGTTGAATAGAATCAAAACGTTTGCTTACATCATGTACCCGTTCAGGGTCGCCAACAGTGATGATGGTTTCAGCAAGTTGGTC
>JBKJJB010000409.1:0-5630 GCA_046598235.1 Chitinophagales bacterium | reverse complement strand
CTTACAAACCCTCAGCGTTTATGAACTAAACCGCTTTGGTAAGTTTTTGAACTCGCCTTACTTTAATGAAGATGAGCGGCTGATAAAACTGTTGGAGATACTTACACCTCACTTTAAACAGCAAACGCACCCTTCACTCGAACAGAAAAAACTTTGGAAAGAAATTAATACCGACAAAAAATTTGAGCAACTGAAATTTGCGCGGCTGTTTTCAGACACGCTGAAAAAGCTGGAGGAGTTTTTAGTGATGGATAAGCTGAAACAAAACCAAAGCAGAAAGCACCGCAATCTTCTTTCTCATCTTACCGATAAAAAACTCGGCAGGCATTATCCTGAATCTGCCAAACTCGCGCGAAAGAAGTTAGAAGCCACTCCGTATCGTGACGGAGAATATTATCTCCAACTATTCAAGCTCGAATCGGCAGAGAATAGTTTTATTGAGTTGCAAAATCAGCGGACAACGGAAAAGAATCTGTTGCAAACTATTGAAGCATTAGATGCTTTCTACCTCATCAACAAGCTGAGTTATCTCGCTGCCATACTTCACTACAAAAATTTTCTCTCGCTCGAAGGCGATGTAAAACTGATGAAGGAAGTGTTGGAGCATTTGAAGAAAAATAAGTATGAACACATTCCTGCCATTGCTATTCATTATCGAATAGTTCTTACTCTGATTGAACCGGAGAAGGAACAGCACTTTCATCAACTCAAACTGCTGTTAACTGAATTCTATCTCCTCTTTCCTAAATCCTCCTCCCGCAATTTATACGCCTTTGCTATCAACTTCTGCATACGCAAAATAAATTTCGGAAAGCTGCAATATGTAAAGGAGTTGTTCTCACTCTATCAGCAAATGCTGAAAGCAGCATTGATGACCGATGAACAAGGAATGATTTCGCAATTTGATTACAAGAATATTGTAACAGTAGGATTGCGCGTTGGGGATTCGAAGTGGACCGAGAATTTTATCCGCGATTACAAAAAGAATATTCCGAAAACCGACAAGCAAAATGCTTATACATTTAATCTCGCCAAACTTTATTTCTATCAAAAAAAGTTCGACAAAGTTCTTCCGCTTTTGCAAAATGTAGTGTACTCAGATATCTTCTATCAGCTTGATTCTAAAACCACTTTGATGAAATCGTATTACGAGTTGGGAGATTATCTTCCGCTAATGAGTTTGAAAGAAAGTTTCCGCATTCTCCTCCGCAGAAAGAAAGTTATCAGCGAGCAAAACCGGATTAACTACATGAACTTCATTCGCTTTACTATGAAGCTGTATCGTGCTGATGTAAAAGACAAACAGAAAATTGCTTCGCTGAAAAAACAAATTACCGAATCAACCAATGTGGCAGATAAGGGCTGGCTGATGGAAAAAATAGGAGAGTTGAATCCTATAATCTAATCTCCACTGCTTCTAACATTCTGCGATTAGAAAATTACTACTTTCCCCATTCAAATCTCCTCCATGAAATTTTTCAAAAGCCGGACCTTCCTCATCATCGCTTTTATTTTTAGCGTATGGGTTCTTGCCAACATCATATTATATGAACCCGATATTCCGGTAGAAAAACTGAAAGAAAAATACACCACCGCAGCTTCAAAGTTTATTGAGATTGATGGCATGCAGGTTCACTACCGCATCGAAGGTGAAGGCGAGCCGCTAGTGCTCATTCACGGCACAGGTGCCATGCTGCAAACCTGGGATGCATGGACGAACCTCCTCAGCCCGTATTATAAAATTATCCGTATGGATATTCCCGCATTCGGATTAACTGGTCCTCGTGCCGATGGCATTTACAGCGATTCGATGTATGTAAATTTTATCGAGCAGTTTGTAAACAGGATTGGGGTTGATTCGTTTTACCTTGGGGGAAATTCCTTAGGCGGATTAATTGCCTGGAAGTATGCTGCGGCTTATCCAAACAAGGTGAAAAAACTCGTATTGGTTGACCCAGCGGGCTTTCATGAGTTTAACGATAAAGGCGGCTCGTTCATCTTTAAACTGTCGCGCAATTTCCCAACGCTTACTTCTTTAGTTTCAAAAATAGGAACGCACTATTTTGTTGAGCATACTTTGCGCGAAGTATATTTCGATGATTCAAAAATCACGGTGCAGGATAAACGGATGTATACCGAACTAAACCAGCGCGAAGGCAATCGCCAGGCTTTTGTGGAGCGCGCAAAATATGCACACAACTACAGCGAAGAAGAGCTAAAGTTCATTACTGCGCCTACTTTAATTATGTGGGGTAAAGAAGATGTGCTGATTGATGTGCGCGAAGCAGAGCATTTTAAAAAGATAGCACACAGCGTTGAAGTTATTTATGATAGCGTTGGTCACTGTCCGCAGCAAGAAATTCCCGAACGGTCAGCGGCTGATGTGATGAGGTTTTTGAAGTGAGGTAGGATCGTTTTATGGGAGATTGGAGGGATGGGTTAGATTTGGAAATTAGTTTCCGTTAGAATTATGACAGGGCAAAAAGTAGTTGGATTCTTTTATTATTTGAGGGAAGAGTACGATTCGGATTTTAGTCCTGTGATGCGGAGTTTGTCTAAAGTTATAGAAGAGGGGCAAAGAGATTCTTATGGTGTGGGGTTAAAAACCTTATTGATCTCTTATATATTCGATGGATATCCGAATGAGTATAGGGTCAGGAGAAGCATTGTATCGAATTATAGGAAAGATGAATCCATAAAAGTGGAATATGTTGTAAGGTTCAACGACTTTCACAACTGCACTAACGAGGAAAGAAAAAAGTATCTATATAATTCTGTGATAAAGGCGATAGAACTAGTGCATGAAAGACTTAGGAAAAAGAAAGAAATTCAAGTTGATTTCAATTTGTTGCAAAGCGATATGAAACTGATTCTAGAAAACTGGATGAGAGAAACAATATAAAATTCCATATAGAGCCTTTTTGCCGATGTTGGTGTTTTAGCATCGGCTCTTGTTTCATCCCGCTTTTCTTTGCGGGAGCGATGCGTCACCAACAACTTTCTTCCTACGTTCCCTTTCATTTCTCTTTTCTGCAACTTCAAACTTCTTTCTAAGAAACCGATATTTATTTCACTACCTTTGGGTGACAAAAGAGAACAAGATTATGCTCATAGAACGAACAAACAATAATCAAATAACCATTACGGTTTCTTCCTCTGTTGA
Source organism: Chitinophagales bacterium (assembly GCA_046598235.1). Taxonomy (GTDB): domain Bacteria; phylum Bacteroidota; class Bacteroidia; order Chitinophagales; family LD1; genus Bog-950. The sequence continues at coordinate 2,467 of JBKJJB010000409.1, read as the reverse complement.
TAGTTTCGGTCTGCAACGGCTGATTGATTATGTGAAATATCTTGAAGCAACTGCCAAGAGCAAAGCAAAACAATCGGATATTGACAAACTTGCAGATGAGGTGAATGCTTCCTGGTGGGCTAAAAACCGTAAGCGCCTTATCAAGTGAAAATAATCGTTGACGCAAACATTGTCTTTAGCGGCATACTTAACTCCAATGGGAAAATTGGTGATTTGCTCATCAATTCAAGAAAGCATTTTGACTTTATCGCACCCGATTTTCTGCGAACAGAAATTTACAAGCATTATTCACGGCTTAGTAAAATTTCTGGGATGACTTTGGAGCAGGTGCGGGAAGCAGAATTTCAAATTTGCAAAGACATCACTTTTATTTCTGAGGAACAAATTAAACAGTCGTGTTGGCTGACAGCAGAAAAATTAGTTGTAGATGTTGACCCGAAAGACACGCATTATGTTGCCTACTCAAAACATTTTCGTTGTAAAATTTGGAGTGGCGATAAAGAACTAATCAAAGGGCTTGCAAAGAAAAAGTTTGTAAATTTCATATCAAATGATGAGCTTTTTAAATTACGGTAGGACACAGAGTAAGAAATAACTCGCGTTTGTTGGTCGCCTCAATCAACAAACCAAAATTTCTATTTTCGCCTCCGCATTTATAAACGCAAAATAAATTACCATGTCAGCAGCTACTGCCGTTAATTACAAAGAGATAATTGATAATGCTATTAAAGCAATTCATGCACGCGCTTTTTATGCGCAATATCCCGAGCATCCTAAAGCGTACGGAGAAGAAGCTCCGGGCAAAGGTTTGGAAGCATTCAATAACCAATTGGGAAAACCTTTCAATGGCATGCTTCAAAAAAATCCTGCGGCATGGATTGGCGAAGAAGCATCGCCTTATACAGGCAAAAATCTTGGTATCACTTACCCGAGTTTCGAAACTGATACTTTGATTGTTCGCGCAGGCCGCGCTTTCGATGCTTGGAAAAAGCTAAGTGCCGATGAGCGCGCGGAAATATTGGTAGATGCTTTAGAAAGAGTGAAAGGAAGATTCTTTGAAATAGCTTCGGCTACGCAACATACAACTGGGCAGAGTTTCATTATGAGTTTTCAGGCAAGCGGTCCGCATGCCAGCGACCGTGCCCTCGAAACGCTTGCATTGGGTTACGAAGAAATAACGCGCTTTCCATCTAATGTTACTTGGGAAAAACCGATGGGCAAAGCGAGTGTGGTGTTGCAAAAAACTTTCAAACCTGTTCCTAAAGGAATTGGTTTGGTGATTGGCTGCTCTACTTTCCCTATCTGGAATTCAGTGCCGGGAATTTTTGCTTCGCTTATTACCGGCAACACGGTTATTGTAAAGCCGCATCCTAAATCTGTTTATCCTATTGCAATTGTGGTGGCAGAAATTCAAAATGCATTACAGGCAAAAGGTGTTGACCCGAATGTTTGTCAGTTGGCAGTGGATTCATCTGCAAAATTGATTACTAAAGACCTTGCTGAAAATCCTGTAGTGAAATTGGTTGACTACACCGGTGGCTCTGCCTTTGGTGATTATATAGAATCGCTTAAAGGCAAAACAACTTTCACGGAGAAGGCAGGAGTGAACTCTGTTATTCTTGATTCCGTAGTTGATTTAAAACCCGTAGTTCAGAATCTTGCTTTCGCAGTTTCGCTTTACAGCGGACAGATGTGCACCGCACCTCAAAACTTTTTTATTCCTGCCGGAGGAATCAAACAAGGCGATACCGTTATTCCTTACGAAGAAGTGAAGAAAGCATTGGTAGATGCTATTGCAGGAATTGCCAATCATCCGCAAATGGGCCCGGGAACTTTGGGAGCTATTCAAAATCCTGCAACGGTTAAGCGTGTGAACTCAGTAAAAGATTTAGACGCTACTGTTTTGTTAGAACCTAAAACTATTGCTAATGCTGAATTTGCTGAAGCACGAACCTGTTCGCATATCGTTCTCGAAGTAGATGCAAAAGACACCGGCATTTATGAAGAAGAACTTTTCGGACCTATCGTTATAATCATTAAAACAAAAGACACGGCACAAAGCATTGAACTTGCAAAGCACATGGTCGAGAAACACGGTGCTATTACTTTCAGCGCCTATACAACCGATGAAGTAACCGCCAACACTATTACCGAAGAATTAGAAAGTGTGTTCGCTCCGGTATCACTTAATCTTACAGGAATGATTTGGGTAAACCAACATGCTGGCTTTTCTGATTTCCACGTTACAGGCGGCAACCCTGCGGGTAATGCATCCTTCACTAATCCTGAGTATGTTCAGAAAAGATTTGTGTGGGTGGGACATAGAAAAGTTGCGTAGTAAGCAATATCATTAGCAGAAAATATAGGGCATAAAAGAGCGCGGAATTTACATTCCGCGCCTAAACGGTTTATGAACCCAAGATTGAAGACCTTAACTTTTTATAGTATTTTTTTGACCGATAGATTA
>JBKJJB010000300.1:0-4090 GCA_046598235.1 Chitinophagales bacterium | reverse complement strand
AGGACGGTTCAATAATTAATTTCCCGGTAGAGAAGAATGCGTTCCTTCTTCTCTACCGGGAAATTAATTATTGAACCGTCCTTCTCAATTTTGTTTCTGAAAAATTCTACCTCTTGTTTTACACGTATATATCCAAATTCAAAACCAAGGGTACTGCAATAAATCTTTTTCAGTTTTGAAAGAATTTCGTTCAGCGTTGCGTTCGCCAAACCAATTTCAGAGCCGACAGAAAATTTTCGGTCTAAATCCTTTTCAGTTAATTGAAAATTTTCCAAATCAAGATTGGCATGGCGGTCTTTCCGTTTTTTAATCGGATTCGTATTTGCAATCAAATGACCTTTATTGCGATAAGCCAGAATGAGTTTGTAAACTTTTAACTCATCGGTAGAAAAAGAAGCCGCTTTACCATTTGCATAATGAAGGGTAGCAAAATCAAATCCTTCGAAAAACTTTTTGAATTCAGGATCAACAGACGTTGGATTCGCCTTGAAATCGTTATAAAGGCTTTCCAAGTACTCCGGGGTTGCATTCGAAAGAAAGGTATATCTATCCATTTTAGTTAATACTGCTTGTAAATGAGGGTGCGAAACTAAGCGATAAATGAGAAATAGAGAACTGATATTTGGTTTTTTACTCTATTGTTTTATTTTTGGCGTCCGTTTTTAAAAACATTAAGATAATGGCACATCACAAATCAGCGAAAAAGAGAATCCGTCAGACATTAAAAAGAAGGTTGCAGAACCGCTTATATGCAAAAACAACACGTAATGCAATTCGCGATATAAGAGCAGAAAAAAAATCGGATGCTGCTAAGAAGGCATTACCTGCGGTAATGTCCTTGATTGATAAACTTGCAAAAAGAGGATATATCCATCAAAATAAAGCATCGAACCTTAAATCGGGTTTGACAAAAAAAGTAGCTGGGTTAAAATAAAACCCACCTTCAACCCTTTTCAAGGGTTAAAGACAAAATACAAAGCATCTCAGTTTGAGGTGCTTTTTTTGTTTTAAAAAACGTAAAGCCACGAATACACGAATAAATACATCAAACGGGAAAATTTATTTGTGTATCAGTAGCATTATTTACTGTAATAAAAAATGGTGTAATTCGTGGCAATAAACAATTATGGAAGACTCGAAAGATTTTCTATCTATCAAAAGTTGGGCAGAAGAAGACCGACCGCGCGAAAAGCTATTGCTAAAAGGTAAAGGAGCATTGAGCGATGCAGAGTTGATTGCTATACTTTTAAGAACAGGTGTTCAGGGCAGTTCGGCATTGGACATTGCAAAGAAAATTCTGCATAGAGTAAATGGTGATTTAAACGAACTAGGAAAACTATCGGTAAGCGACCTAAAGAAAATGGAAAAGGGTTTAGGAGATACCAAGTCGGTAACAATAGCGGCTGCTCTTGAATTAGGAAGAAGAAGACAATCAAGCGAGATAAGAGAAAAGCCGATGATAAGAACAAGCAGAGATTCGTTTGATTATATCTATCCCGAAATGGCTGACCTGCCCCATGAAGAGTTCTATGTTCTGTACCTAAATAAATCAAACAAGGTAATTACTCACAAGCACATTAGTTCAGGTGGAGTTACAGGAACAGTTGCGGACACTAAAATTATTCTGAAACATGCGCTTGAATTACTTGCTACTTCTATCATAGCAGTGCATAATCATCCCTCAGGAAATTTAAAACCAAGCCAAGCTGATATTGATTTAACCAAGAAACTTAGAGAAGCAGCCAACCTGATGGATGTTTCTTTACTCGACCACTTGATTGTTGGCGATAGAAACTATTATAGCTTTAGCGATAACGGAATGTTGTAAAACAAAAATGCCCCCTAAAATTCAGGAGGCATTTTTGTTTATCTTTAATGAATAAATTTACTTGCTGATAACAAACTTTAAAGTCTTCACCACTTTGTTCCCATCTATAGCGGCTACAAAATAAACACCGTTATTAAAATCGGCAGTATTTATCTGAGTGCTGTATTCTCCTTGACTTAACTGATTAACCGGACGGCTTACAACTAACTTCCCAACTACATCATATACCTCTAAAGAAAAATTAGAAGTTGATCCGAGCGAAAAATTAATATTTACAATATCCGAAGCGGGGTTCGGATAAAGCGAGAATGAATTTACCGGGTTACCGATAACTTCGTCAACTGCACTTATTATTCCCCCTGAAGAGTCAGCAGAGTTAAGTCCCATGCTCATAATATTTAAAATCTGTCTGTCAAATTTATTGCTGGTGTTATAATGTTGAACTAACACTGCTATTTCAATCTGATTTTCGTCCCAACCTGCGGGTAAAGTGAAAGTATAAGTAGTATCATACACAACCCCTTCAGCAGTAGTAGCAGGAATAACACCTGTATTACCCCAAGCACCACCAAACATTTTTCTTACAACATGGCGATGCTGATAGCCAATAATCGGATTTCCTTTTCCATACCATTCGCTTCTAAAAATAACGTTCCCGCTTACCGCACCTGTGTTAGGTACACTCAATGTAATTGTAGTTCCATTGATAGCAGTAACCATTGCATTCGGTGCTATACCAGTACCAGTAACCATGAAACTAAGGGCAATATTCGAGGCACTTGAAACGGTAATTGTGCTTTGACCACTTACTCCGGTTCCTGTTTTAGTGTAAGAGGTACCGTTGTAAGCGTTTGTTTGATTGTAACCGGATCCTGTACCCGAAACGCTGTCCTCGATAACATAGCAATTTATCCTGAAATCATCAGTAATCGAACTGTAGAATTTAGCAGATGCATTTACCGTAAGTAGCCTTGTTCCTGAATCGTAGGTATTGTCGGCTTGAATAGAAACCGGAACTACCGCACTTTTACGGGCAAGAGCGTAAGGTTCCCAGCGATCTATAGTAGTATAAAACCCGATATCGGCACCTCCCTCACTTTCATAGTAACTTCTATCTACCATTACGGCAGGTGCTGAAGAAGTATATTGCGTGGCAATGGTTGAATGATCTGGAATAGTCATTGCATCGGTTCCGAAGCCGGCATGTAATTGTGCCAATACTAACTCAGGATGTTGCTTTTTTATATAATTAAGTCTTGTTACTGCACCGGTGCAATAAACACATGATGCAGTGGTAAATTCTTCCATTAAAACATTCTTCTTAGGCACCCCGCTAAGGGTAATTACTTTTCCGGTTGCGCTGTTGTTTGAGCCTACCAAATCAGTGCCGCTGTTAGGTGAAGAAGCTGTAACAACAATATTGTGCTGCACAGGTATATTCATATTAATTTGCTGCGTGAAGCTGAAAGGAGTGCTTTGAAGAGGAGCAAGCGCTAACCCACTAAAACTTTGATAAACAGAAGCAGCTCCGTTATCTGAATAACCAAGGTCAAATGAATTGATAGTAGTTCCTCCACGATTAGTTACAATTCCTGTTACAGTTTGGTTGCTGATTCCCACATATCTGCTCATGTTTACTGTATCTACCGAAATATCTAAAGCAACTGGCACTTTCAATTTAATATCATCTACAGCCCAAAAATATTCCCAATCGCCTTGATAATTAAATTTGACATATACCGTAGCCTGGTTTGCCGCAAACTGAGTAATATCAATAACAACATGTTCAGCATTAGCAGAGGTTGCAGTAACTGCATACACTTGATTCCACGAAGTGCCATTTGTACTTACATATACAGAACCCGAACTGGAACTTACCTGACGGAAATACTGATCAAATTCAAGAAACACAAAACTGTGTGCTGCACAGTTTACAGCAGGAGATAACAAATCTGCATCTTCCGGTATATTGTCATCTGCGGCAGCATCCGACATAAACAACATGTAGCCATTAGCTGCTGTTGCTGAAGCAAAAGTTAATGTACCACCGCTTGGTATGGTTACCGGATTTGATTTGTACTGCCATACGCCAGCCGAATTGCCAGTGTTATCGACAGTGCTCCATGAGCCTATGCCGCTGGAGAAATTTGCAGTATAAATAGTAGTTTGTGCCTGAACACCAATCAGGGTTATTGAACAAAGAATAAGTGTAAAAAAAATTTTCATTGCGTGGTTTTTGATTTGAAGAGAATAAGGGTAAAA
>JBKJJB010000284.1:0-3470 GCA_046598235.1 Chitinophagales bacterium | reverse complement strand
GCATAATCTACTATACCTACAATTTTTTCTTTCGCAGAAATAATTTGATCAAATCTGCCTTCGGGCGGAGTGAGTGCTGAGAGTATTGTCAAACATTCCTGTTTATCTATGCCGAGTAGCTGTGCGGTTCCATAAACCGAAGTCAGATTATAGGCATTGAACTCACCAATTAATCGCGTATGCATTTCCACTCCATTTATCTCCAGCTGCAAACCCATTACACTGTTCTCGATAATTTTTGTCTTGAAGTCAGAAGGAGTTTTAAGCGAATAAGTATATCGTTTAGCTTTTGTGTTCTGCAACATTACATTTCCATTTCGGTCATCACTATTAGTCAATGCAAAAGAAGATGCAGGCAACTCATCAAAGAAGCGCCTCTTCGTTTTCAGATAATGCTCAAATGTTTTATGATAATCGAGGTGATCGTGTGTAATATTGGTAAACACTCCTCCCGCAAACTTCAAACCTTCAATTCGGTTTTGGTCAATAGCATGTGAACTCACTTCCATAAAACAGTATTCACAATCGGCATCTGCCATCTGCTTCAACAGTTTATGAAGATTAATTGCATCGGGTGTTGTATGAGTGGTTGGAATTATGTCCTCATTTATTTGATTCTCTACTGTAGAAAGAAGGCCGACATTCTTTCCTAATGAACGAAATAATCTAAAAAGCAAAGTAACAGTAGATGTTTTTCCGTTTGTACCGGTAACTCCAACTACTTTCATTTTTGATGAAGGATTGTGATAGAAATTGCCGGCAACAATTCCTAATGCCTTAGATGAATTGAGAACCTTAATATAAGTTACGTCTTCGCTTATTTCAGCAGGAATATTTTCACATATAATTGACCGCGCACCTTGCTCAATACATTTTGCAATAAAATTATGACCATCTGTTGCCGTGCCTTTAATTGCGACAAAACAATCTCCTGCACTTACTTTTCTTGAATCAATCTGAAGTGCATTTACTTCCACCTCTGTTGAGCCAACAACCTGATCGAGTGAAACACCATAAAGTATATTTTTGAGAGTTGCCACTTCTTTGTTTTCGTAATTTATATTTCAAAGTCCCCTTTTGTTTCATCCCGATTTCTCTGGAAGGAGATTTTATTTCATCCCGCTTTTTTTGCGGGAAGGGGTTATCTAATCTTAAGAGTTACTACCGTCAGAATCGCAAGCAGAATTCCAACAATCCAAAAGCGTGAAACTATTTTGCTTTCATGCATTCCCATTTTCTGAAAGTGATGATGAAGCGGACTCATCAGGAAAATTCTTCTTCCTTCACCGAATTTTCGCCTTGTGTATTTGAAGTAAGAAACCTGCATCATAACACTTAAATTTTCTACCACAAAAATTCCACACATTACCGGAAGCAATAATTCTTTTCTTACAATAATCGCGAGAGTCGCGATGATTCCGCCCAATGCAAGAGATCCTGTATCACCCATAAAAACCTGAGCGGGATAAGAGTTATACCAAAGAAAACCAATACATGCTCCAACAAACGCTGCAATGAAAATTACGAGCTCACCGGTATTAGGTATGTACATTATATCAAGGTAATCAGCAAAGATGATATTACCCGAAACGTAAGCGAACACAAGAAGTGTTACACCTATAATTGCGGAAGTGCCGGTGGCGAGTCCGTCTATTCCATCGGTAAGGTTAGCGCCATTACTTACAGCAGTTATAATGAAAATTACAATCGGAATAAAAATTAACCATGAGTACTTACACCATTCTTTATTGATAGCGCACAGTATTATGTTGTAGTCTATTTCGTGTCCCTTCACAAATGGAATGGTAGTGGTGGGCGTTTTTTGCGTTACCATGTAATGCACCTTCAGATTATCATCAGTAACTTTTGAAATTTTGTCGCTGCTGTATTTATAAACCTCTCCCGCTGGAATTTCTTCTTTGGTAATCACGCTTTCATTAAAATAAAGTGTTGTGCCTACTATAATTCCTAAACCTACCTGTCCGATGATTTTCGAAATACTTGCCAAACCTCTTTTATCTTTCTTAAACACTTTAATGTAGTCATCGGCAAACCCAATTAAACCAAGCCACACGGTAGCCACAAGCATTAAAATGATATACAGGTTTTCAAGCTTTGCGAATAAAATTGTGGGAATGAGAATGGATCCAAGAATTATCAATCCTCCCATAGTTGGCGTTCCCTTCTTTGAATTTTCACCTGCTAAACCTAATTCACGGATAGTTTCTCCTATTTGCTTTCTGCGCAGGATTTCGATGAGGCGACCTCCATAAAACATGGAGATTGCCAACGATAACAGAACAGCCGCTGCCGCACGAAACGAAATGAAGTTGAACAGCCCCGCTCCGGGAAGGTCAAATTGTTGGTCAAGAAAGCGGAAGAGATAATAGAGCATTGTTTAAAATGTTGAACCAAGAGCCAAGAGCCAAGAACCAAGACATAACACAACCGACTTCAAGAAATTCGGTTTGTTATTTAACTGCGCTTGAAATCCTTTGAGCATTCGTTGTATCTCGGAAATTTTATCCACCAATTCATCATGAGATTTTTGCGAAATGAAATCAAGGTCTAAAGACAAGAAGATTAAATTTTCAACTTCAAGAGCAGAACCAAACGAATTGTCCAAGAAATGACTAAAATCTTTGTTAGTCGTTCTCCCCGAACCTTCAGCAATATTTAATGAAACCGAAACCACAGCCCTTCTAAATTGAGAAGTCAAGCCGAAACGTTCATCATCAGGAAATTTTCTGGTAAGCACATAAATATCCTTGACCAAGGCTCTTGCCTTTTTCCAAACTTCGAGATTCTTATAGTTGTGCTTGCTTGCCATTTAATCTTTGTTCTTGGCTCTTGGTTCTTTGTTCTTCTATAACTGAACTACCGCATCTTTAAATTTTTTCCCTCTGTCTTCATAATTTTCGAATAAATCGAACGAAGCACAAGCCGGAGATAACAACACGCAATCACCGGGATTGCCGAGTTGATACGCCATGCGGACAGCATCGTTCATATTGGTAACATTCACCAGAATGTCAACCAACTTACCAAAAGCAGAATGCAGCTTGGTGTTGTCCGAACCCAGACAAATCATTCCACGCACTTTCTTTTTTACGAGTTGTTCGAGCACGCTGTAATCGTTGCCCTTGTCAATACCACCCGCAATCCAGATAATGGGTTTGCTCATTGATTCGAGCGCATACCAAGTGCTATTCACGTTGGTCGCTTTTGAATCATTAATAAATTCAATGTTGCGGACTTTAGCTACGCTCTCCATTCGATGTTCGAGCGATTTAAAATCTGCCAGACTCTCGCGAATTTGTTCTTTGCGAAGTCCGTAAACGTTGGCTACTATCCCGGCAGCCATCGAGTTGTAGACGTTGTGGCGTCCACTCAATCCGAGTTCTTGAATACTCATGGTAAATTGGTTTTGTTTATGGTTAATAATGATGTGGTCGTTTTTGGTAAATCCG
>JBKJJB010000215.1:0-13140 GCA_046598235.1 Chitinophagales bacterium | reverse complement strand
TCCGGTGCTTTTATGTTCATGCGAAAAAGTGTTCTCGATAAAATTGGCTTGCTTGATGAAACATTTTTTATGTATGGAGAAGATATTGATTTGAGTTATCGCATTATCAAAGGCGGACATAAGAATTTTTATTTGCCCGAAACAACTATTATTCACTATAAAGGAGAAAGCACCAAGAAGGGAAGTTTGAATTATGTGAAAGTGTTTTACAATGCTATGCTCATTTTTGCCCGCAAACATTTTAGCGGAAATCAATCAGGGGTCTTTTCACTACTCATCAACTTCGCAGTTATTTTCCGGGGACTGCTTACGTTGTTGGCTAATCTTTTTGCGTCTTCTTACTTGTTTATTATAGATGCACTTTTAAGTTTTACCGGAATTTATTTCATCAAAACTTATTGGGAAGATATGATTAAATATCATGATCATTATTACCCAAACGAATTCCTCTTTCTAGTTGTGCCTACTTACATTTTCATTTGGATAATCACAGCATTTTTAAGTGGCGCGTATGACAAACCTTTTCGTGTATCAAATATTTTGCGCGGCATTTTATTCGGCACTGTGACTATTGCTGTGGTATATGCTTTTATCCCTAATGAATGGCGGTTTTCGCGCGCTATTATTTTACTGGGTGCTGCATGGACGGCCTTCGAAATGCTTTTTACAAGAACCGCCTACCATCTTATTAAACATCAATCTTTTTCGGCAGAGAGTGAAGAAGAAAGAAGAAGTCTTGTAGTTGGAAAAAATGAAGCGAGTCGCGCAGAAAGTATATTGCGAACACTGGGCAACTCACAGGAAATCGTTTCTAATCAAGAGCTTCATTCAACAAAAAAAGTAGCTGCGATTCACGGCAACAACGAAATTGTTTTCTGCGCTAACGATTTTTCTTATAAAGAGATCATCCATCAAATTTCCGAATGCGGTAATAAGATTGATTATAAAATTTTGAATGAAGGAAGCAGCGCACTTATAGGGAGCAACTCAAAAGACAGCGCAGGCGATTTATATGTGGCAGAAAAAAGCTATGCTTTATTTATGGCACAAAATCTTCGCACTAAGCGTGTTTTCGATTTGTCTATTGCATTGTTTATGCTCCCACTTCTTCCAATAAATATTTTTTTGATAAAGAATTTTGGAAACTTTATTTCAAATTGGGTAAATGTTTTAACCGGAAGCAAATCATGGGTTGGGTTTTCTAATCAAAAGAATCTCAAAACATTTCCAAACTCGAAACAAGGAATTCTTCATCCTTCAGAGAACCTTAAAGATTTGAATTTGACAGAGGATGATATTGTTCAAACAGAACTGAACTATGCGCGGCATTATTCCGTATCTACCGATGTAAATTTGTTTTTGAAAAACTATTCATTGTTAGGCAAATGAAATTAGCTTCATTCATATTGCTTTTATTTATCTCAATTGCTTGTACTGCAAACAATCCGTACCGTGCTTACCTGCTTTCAACAATTCCCAAGCAAGTATGTACTTCCAATAAAAAGTTGGGGATACTAAATCCTGCCAAAGTAAGTTTTGAGGTTCCCCGATTTGAAAGACCAATAGGAGCTGTGTTTTGCCGGATGGAAGATTACCTGACCACGAAAACAAAAGTCTGGATAAAGATTGGTGTCAAGTAATTTCAGACTACAGAACGTAAAGTTTACATAATTTTTTGTATTCCTATGATTCCTATGTTCCTATGTGGTTCATTTTTTAATCCAGAATTTCTTCCAAAATCTCCGGACTCTTAAGACTGAAATTTTCCAAATGAAACTGATAATATTTCAATAGGTTTCTCATCATTGCCTTGCGATCAACTCTTGAAATTTTCAGAGTAGATTTCTCAAACAGATTTACATCTAGCAACTCGCTCAACAAGCTGCTCTCCTTTTTATTCATAATGTTTGATGTGCTTTGTTCAGCAATAAAAACACCTTCGCCCATTTCAAAAAAGCAATTCTCTTCCGAAAAATTTCCATGAGGAGCAAAGCCGAGATAACGTGAAAGATGAATAAGAAACAGCAAATGAAAATCAGGATTCAACTTATTTTCTTCATCTAAAGCGCAAAGTGATTCATAAATAAATTCAAACATCTCCATATTCGGCTCATGTTCTCGAATAGATTTAGAAATTACTTCTAACAGAAAAAATGAGATAGTAGATTTTAATGTATCAAAAGGAATGGACTGATAAACAAACGCTCTCCTAAATTCTTTGATGTATTGCAATCCTTTATTCTCTCTATGCGAAACCTCCATTTCCAAAAGGGTAAGCGGCTGCAACATAGCAGCTTTCGATTTTGACTTTGCCGCGCGCACACCTTTCACCATGTAGGATTGCAGACCGAGTTTCTCGGTATAAATTTTCGTAATCACACTCGTCTCCGAATATTTGATGGTGTGTAAAACGATGCCGCGGGTTTTGTGATACATAGTGATTCTTAATGCTTTTCCCGTAAAAGAATATTGTATCGTTTTTGAGTTTCAGACTTTGCTTGATACAGAATCAAATTATTAGAGAGAAAAAAATCACCGCCAATATGATCGTCTTGAAGTGTGTCGCTGTAGTCGTTTATCCAAACAGGATTATTGATGTGTGGGCGAAAACTATAACCGCCATCAAGTGAAAGAAACACTCCTGATTCTGCATCCATCACATTTCCTGAAATGTGTTTGCCTTTTTCAGATTCAGCAGAGCTGAAAATATATTGGTCTTTCGGAAGTCTATCTTGACTACTATCTGTAATTGTAAACTCAGTGTTGTATTTTTTATAACCACCAACCAATAGCCAAACACTATCATTTCTACATTCAACATAATGAGGTTCGCTGGTAAAAGGTCCACTGCGCCATCCGTAGTGCTTTTCAATTACAGGATTGTGTGCGTATTTTTTCCAGTGTATCAGATTGTCAGACTCTGCCAGGCAAACTGTTTCTGTGCCATCTGCATTTATACCATCGTAGTAGAGAAGAAATTTATTTTTAGTGCGACAAACTTTTGGATAGAAACATCCTTTCGCATCATATCCGTTATTATCAGGTGAAATAATTGGATTAGGATAAATAGCAAACGGACCATTCAGCGGGTCAGTTGCTGTAATTAATCCAATGTGTCGGTTTCCGGCTTTGTCGTAGCCAGCTAGAAAGAAAAAATAAGTTCCTTTTTCAAAAATTAGGCTGTTGAGTCTTGCTGTTTGTGATGTTTTACCATTATCGGAAACTCCTGCCCAATTCGTTTCTGTAAAATCAGCAGGTTTAAAAACCGGATTACCATTTTTGTGAACCACCCAGTTTTTGAAATCGGATGAAGTTGCAGCGTAAATACTTACGTGTGTTGTGTCCACTTCCTGTACATACATAATCCAGTTGTGGTTAATGCTATCAAAAACAACAGCGCCAAACTCTATGCTTTCCCCTGCAAAATCTTTCCACCAAACTGGATTTACAATTTTACCAAGAGCAGAATTTTTGAAACCTGATGGGACTTTATTCCAAAAACAAACGCGCTGATTTTTTTTCGGAACCCCGGAACCCCGCAACAATTTGCCCATAGTGATAACTCTTTTTGCTGTATCAATAGAAATTATCTCCCGAAGGTTCTCATTACCTGCATCATAATATGGATTGCCGGAATGCCAGCCCAACATCCAGGATGGAAAATTTTTACTATTCAAATAAAAATTGCGGGGAAGATTGATTTGAAAAACAGAATCATTTATTACTTCTAATACTTTGAGATAATGACCTTCAATCTCGTTATTCTGCTCTTCGTTTACAATCATTGTTTTGTCGGAAAGAAAAAAGGGAAAGAAAACAGCGGTGGTATCTATAGCATTTGTGGTACCTGTAATCGTAGAGGTTTTATCTTGATTGCAGGCAGAAAAAAGTAAAACAAGAGTGAGAATTGCGGATCCAATGGCAAACCGGAGTAACTGCATTTTTTTACTTTAGCTTAGAATGATTTTTAAAACTCTGTTTACTGATATATGGAAATATAGCAAGCCGCTGTTCTTTTTTGTAATTGCGTTTATTGCCATCCAACTTTACTATAGTATTCAGTTTGCTTGCCTTGCCCGCTTAGTTGATAGTCAAAAGCCTGTTCCACATCCATTCGCTTTTGAAGCGTTTCCATTTGTTGTTTACAATATGTATTCAGGCAAAATTGACGATTGGAACAAATATAGTTATCTGAAAATAGAAGCCGATGGACAAGAAGTTCTACTTACAGATTTGGCGGTGATACAGGAAGACCAATTTGTCAATCCATCTCAAAAATTTATCGGCTTGCGGGCAAACAACTTTCATGACGATGGGCTTTATGCTTTCTTAAAATATGCTTTGGATTCTTCGGAAAGAACAAATAGAATTTATAGAAAAGTTTCGAATGAGCAATTTCTGCAAAACGAAGCTGCATGGGGTAATTGGATGAAGAAATATTTGTCGGCAACTTTAAAGCATGAAGTAAAGAGTATAAAAATATCTGAATGCAGTTACAGTTATAATGTCTATGGCAAACCCGAATTGTTAGAACAAAAACCTGTTTATCAATTCGAATGAAAATAAATCTACAAATACCTGACCGTGCAAAATTTGCTCGTTTGTTTTATGGGCTTGCATTGGTGTTTTTATTTCACCGCTGGAAGAGCAATATGCTTCTATCGCAGCTACAACAGCCGGACTTGACCTATTTAAGCACAGATATTACGTACATTTTTTTCACATGGTCGGGCATTGCTACATTGTTAGTGCAGCATTATTGCGTTTCAGTAATGTTCGATATCTCATTGATTGGAAGCGCAATCGTCTCCTTTTTACTTCCCAAACAAAAAATCAGTTCTATTTTCTTTTCGGCTTTGCTGTTTGTTTATATAGTGGTGGGCTATTCCTTCTTGTGTTTTCACAAACACAACATAACAGGACTTTGGTTTTGCTCGCTTATGTTTTTAGTTGTAAGCGAAAAAGGATTCTCTCTTTTATTCGAATTGGTTCGTTATTACTGTTTATTTAGCTATACAAGTGCTGGTTTTTGGAAATTTTTCAGAGGTGTTTGGGACGCAAAAGGGCACTTCGCAGCAATAATAAAAAATGATGCACTTGCCTATTTAGTTCAACAACCGGATTCGTTACTATCAGAAATAATTTCCAGGTTGATAGCTCATCCTGCCTTGTTAGATAATATCATGATGTTTTCTTGTTTCGCGCAATTATCTTTTCTAATCGGCTTTTTTACCAAGCGGTTAGATTGGTTCTTTTTTGTTTTTGCCTTGAGTTTTCATTTGCTCTCCCTACTTTTATTGAGAGCGTACTTTATGGAGTTTGCAGTGATATTGATTACGATATTGCCATTACAGATACTTTATAAAAAAGAAATTGTTTAAATGTTTTCATGAAATACTTTTTTGCTTTTACTTTTTTCTGGCTAACTGCTTTTGTATTTTACTTTAAAACTGCTGGTGCTGGTTTTGCATCAGATACAGTTGGTTGGTTTCAAATATTTCGTGATACAGGCTGGCAAGGAATTATTTCTGCTTTTGGTGATAAGTCCCTTCACTATGGTTATCAATTTCTGTTTTTCCTTTTTTATAAATTGTTTGGTTTGAATGGAACCTGTTGGATGCTGTTATTTATTTCGGTTCATGCAGCCATAGCTGTTCTTGCCTTTAGCATTTTTGAAAAACTTTTTTTGTCGGAAGAAATTTATTTGGCTTCACAAATTGCTTTTATCGGATGTTTATTGTTTGTCATTTCCCCTTATTTTACCGAACCATTGGTTTGGTATGCTTGTATTCATTATTTGTTCTGTATGCTTCTGTTATTGGTCGCATTTCGCACAATGCTTTTTTACCTGTGTGCGCAACAAAAAAAATTTATTCTGCTTTATTATGGGTGCTTTTCTATTTCAGTTTTTACACTTGAAATAAGCTTTGTTTTGCCTGTTATTCTATTGTTGTTTTTTCTATTTTGGAGTTCCAAAATATTTGAAGTAACCAAGCGGTTGTCACTAATCAAAATCTTTGTTGCGCCTTCTTTTCTTATCGTTCTTCTTTACTTTTTATTGAGTAAAATTTTTCGTGGCAGTATTGTAGGGCATTATGGTGCCGCTACTCATTTGAATTTTGATATTGAATTGTTGATGGGAAATTTGGCTAAATACATTGCCAAACTATTTTTCTTCTCGCAGTTTATTGACTTTAAGTACCGGTCTAAACTTTACCTGCTTTTTGAAAGAAGGGATTTTTCTATTCTTTTCTTCTTGTTTCTTGCTACTGGTGCAACTCTGTTTTTCTTTTTTCATAAGAAACTTAATTCGAAAAATCGAATTGCAATTTTACTCTTTGCTTTTTTTGTGGTTGCCCTTGCGCCTGTGATAAACATTTTTTTTAGCTACATAGTGAATGTAGAAGGAGATCGGTTTACTTATTTCGCTTCGCTGTTTGCTTATCCGCTTCTTGCGTTTGTTTGTATAGTTTATTTACGCAAAGCTGGCTGGTTGTTGCTTGCTTGCTTTTTCTTCTTTCAGGTAAAATTTCTTTTGGTTAATACGGAAAGTTGGAGAAATGCCGGGTATATTAATCAATCATTAATCGAAAAGTTCGGCAAGTATTCTTCTGAAAAAATTTATCTCTTGAATCTTCCGGACAATTTTCATGGTGCTTATATGTTTCGTACATTTCCGCCTGATGACCCGTACGAAATTGCGTTAGATGTAAAACGGCATGTATCACCAACAAAAAATATTACAACAGTAATGCAATACAATATGGAAAGCATTGGCGATTCGGTAGTGGTTGAAAAAATTTCCGACACAGCAATTAAAATTTCATTCGCGCAAGGCGGAAACTGGTGGTGGCGGCTGGGTGTTGGGGCAGCCAATTATTCTACGGATGATTTTTGGGTAAATCTTCATCCATCCACAAACTCCTATACAATAGAGTTTAAAAACAAGCTAACACATTCAGTTTACTTATATCAATGTGCCGGAGAATGGAGAGAGGTGCAGGAGTTCTAAAGCGGACTAGCATCTTCATACAAAATAAATTGCCCATTTTCATAGATGGGTTTCAGATTCGGCTTTTTATACGCAATAAGTTCATTGTAGCTTTCGTCCTGTATTCCGCTGTTAAACAAATAATACTTAGCGTTTAATTGTTGTAATCGCAAGCAATTTTCAACCGCATTTTTATCCCAATTGTGAATAGTTGTTTTTTTACCCGAGTAAAATGCCAAGGCACGAGGCTTATTAAATACAATAAGCGCAGTGTCTGAAATGTTATTTCGAATGTAAGTGAAAGTTTCTTGTGCGCCTGCCTCATACGGACCGGGCAATGTTTCTTTTCCATGCACGCACAAATATTGTAGGTGATCTTTGAAAAGAACTAAGAGCAAAACAAAAATCGCCACTTGTGTTATTCTGAAAAAAATGGAAGATAATTTTTCAAAAAGAAATTTTAAACCATAGAAAAAATACCAAACCAATAGTACATGTACAGAAACAATGTAACGATAATCTGCAATGACAGGAAAGCACAAAATGAAAAAAAGATAAGTAATGCATATAAAATCGGAGATACTAACTTCATTGTAGAACTTAACTATAAATCCAAATAGTGTTACGACTATAACAAAAATTGAAAAACTGGTTGAAAGGGATTGCAAATTTTTGTCGGTGCTTTGATAAAGCGACATAAAATTTCCTGCATAGTGTTGTGTATTAGATTTTAAAACGTGTAAAAAACCTGTGAGGGAAAATTCGCGAAAAGCATCAGAAAGATAATCCAGTGGTGGCGGAAATAGAATTGTATTGATGATGTAAACAACAGTTATTGCAACTAATGAGAGTACAAGTATTTGCTTGTTAGAAAAATGATTCGTGCGGGGAGCATTCTTCTTTAGAAAATTAATTGCGAAACAATACGAAGCATAACACAAAATACCCAGCAATATTGTCCACCCTACATTTCTTGTAACTACAGTAAGCCCGATAAATATTCCTGTTATAAAAAAATATTTCCATCCTTTATTTGTAGTGTTCTCCAATAAATAGAGGACGATTAAAAATTCGATACAAAAAAGCAAGTCAGATGTAATAAGTAGTTTTAGCCAAAACATAAAGTTGGGATAGAATGCGAACACCAGCATAAGCGATGAGGTGGCAATGCCAAAATGTCTTCTAAAAAAATGATAGCCAAGCATTGCCCAACCAACCAACAGCAAGCTCATAAAAAGTATAAAGATGCTTAGGTTGAACCCAAAGCAATAATATAAGGGTACAAGCACGAGCGAAAAGCCAACGGGAGCAACAGGAACCAGTGAGCTAAAGCCGGAAACAAAATAGTAGGAAGTTTCAAAAAAATGTTTCCCTTCAAATATGTTTGCTGCTTGCTTTAAGTAAACAGTAAAATCGTCACCCCAATGAACGCTTTCCCTGTTGTTCAAGAAAAAAAGTGGTAGGAGTAGTAGAATTGGAAGAAGAAAATCAATCGCCTTTTGTAGAGATAAAAATTTCTTCATAAGCAAAAAATCATTTGCGCCTGTTAATTAGCAAGAAGAATTTTAGCCACTCGTTTTTCTTTACCCAAGTCTGTAGAAGAGAAAACCAAATACACACCGCTTTTTGCGCGACTGCCGTTGTATCCCTTTCCATCCCAAATCATTTGCGAACCGTTGGCTTTGCCTTGATAAATGAGTGTTCCCCCTATATCCGTAATTTTTACGTAGGCGTTTTCAGTCAATCCTTTTATTGCAATGGGTCCATCATAATCGGGCTTTACGGGATTTGGATAAACCAAAGCATTATCACAATCGCTGCAATCTGCAATTGCATCGCCTTGGTAACTTGCTAATCCTCCAGAAGTAGCAAAAAAAACTTCTCCTGTTTGGTTGTCGATTTTAATATCAGAAATTTGGTTGTCGGGCAATGGGCTGTTATCAATATTGAATTTCAACAACTCTTTTTTGCCATCGGCACTTATTAGCCATACACCATTGGTGGTTCCTACCCATTTTCGGTTGGCGGCATCTACGGTAATGGCTCTTACGCTTTCAGCCCCAAACAAATAACCAATGTAGCCATCCCTCTCTACCTTTATTTGGTCAGCATCGCATCCATTGGATGTAAGTACACTACCCGGACAATAAAAAACGGCAATGCCCTGTTCAGTTCCTACCCAAATATTTCCGTCTTTATCTTCTGCTACACAATTTGTAGTTGCGTCTGGTAAACCACCACTGCCCGCGCCTGCTACTAACAATCTGTTCTTATCATCTGAAGGATCATCGATCGTTTCGTTGTAGCTCCAAACCAACAAGCCACTTCCGCTTCTTCGCAATGGTGCC
The DNA here is from genome assembly GCA_046598235.1 of Chitinophagales bacterium. Classification (GTDB taxonomy): domain Bacteria; phylum Bacteroidota; class Bacteroidia; order Chitinophagales; family LD1; genus Bog-950. The sequence goes on along the minus strand of JBKJJB010000215.1, from coordinate 3,801 downwards.
CACAACTGATTGTTTTGATCAATTACAATTCTTTTTATATCGGAAATGAAGTAAGGAACAGAAAACTCCTTCCATGTTCCATCAGGCTTTATCACTTTAATGGCTTTGTTGGCACCGGCATTTCCCATCCATACATTATCGAATTTATCAACTACCATATTGGTAATTTTAGTTCGTTGCGGATCACCAGCATCGCCCTCAAGAATGCTATTCGTTTTATCGTAACGAATCATGCTCCCGGTGGTGTTATCTACTTCAATTAAACCCGCAGAAAAGGAACCCCAATAAGTTTTAGCTCCCGAAGAAGGGGTAGCTACTGCAATAATATCGAACACATTTGAAAGAGCAGAGTTGGTACTGCCGTTTGCAGCAGACCATTTGTAATTTTGATAAGTAAAAAAGCCGTCAAAAATAAATTGATAGCCCCAATAGTCATCCACCCCACCTGGGGCAACGCGCAGTATATTATCTTTTATTTCTAGGTAGTAAGCGTTGGCACTTCCAGGTCCATCCGGTACTATTCTTTCCAAATTTCCATTGCTGTTTTTAATCAGTCCACCCCATTGTTCTGCTTCCCATGATATGCCGTTGCTTTCGAACCAACCCATAGGTCTTGGATGTTGTGCATCATTAACTGTAACAACTCCGGATACATCTATCTTTCCATTCTTTCCGGAAGCATTGGTTGTATTCCATAAAGTAAAATAGAGATTATTGCCAACCACATTCAGGCTGGTAAATGAATGATCTGTGTAGGAATACTTTGCACTCCACGCTCCGTTTGAAAACTGATATAACGTGTCATTGGCTGCTCCTGCCCCTTTAATTACAGCATACGCATTCTGATTGTAGCAAGCAACATAAGAAGCTGAGGACGCAGGAATTCCTTCGGCAGAAGTATACAGATGCCATGAATTAAAATTCTGGAGATTAGGGGAATTGAGTGGCGCAGATTTTACCCCTTCATCGGTAGCCGCATAAATGGTGGAATTATCCGCGCTTGTAGAGTAAACTTTAACTTGTCCGCCCGAGGAACCAATAATATAGGTGTTGCTGATTTCTTTTTTCGAAAGATTGATAACTGAAATGCCTACGTCAGAAGAAATGTACGCGTTGCCATTAAAAAATGAAACACTATTTATAGAAAGAACACCTGTAACCGCTTTGTTTTTAATGTCAGGAATGTTGTAGACATCCGTGCCATTGTAAATGAGATCAATGTTGCTATTGTTATAGGCAATTACAAGCACTTTAGTTTCAGGGTCGTAGTTGGCGGTCTTTATGCTAATATCATTTAAGCCCGTTGCCTTATCGTATATCTGAATGGTTCCAGTGCTTTTTTCATAGGAGAAAACAGATTTCTCTGCCGCACTGTAAACTTTGTCTCCGGCATCAAAAACCCCGAGCGAACTGCCGTAAGGCATAAATAATTTCCAGGTTCCTAAAGCGCGTTCCTGAGCAAACAAAACGGAACCAAAGCCGAGTATAAAAGCGGCAACAAAAAATGATTTCGAACAAACAAATCTCATACAGCTAAAGTATTAAAAGCCAACATAAACGCGAATGAAAGCAGGTTATTGTCTGACCTGATTACTCATCGGTCAAATTTTTATCTTCGCCCCTCATTTTTAAGAAGTAATGAACCGCAAGAATCCAAACAGTAAAGGCTATCCCGAATTCGACCAGTTGAACCTACCAACCATTGAGAAAGAAATTTTGAAATGGTGGGTGGAGAATGACATTTTTAAGAAGAGCGTAGAAAGCCGTCCCGATGATAAGCGCTTTGTGTTTTACGAAGGTCCGCCAAGTGCCAATGGCAAACCGGGCATTCACCATGTAATGAGCAGGACGATTAAAGATTTATTCTGCCGCTTTAAAACTTTACAAGGTTACAGGGTAGAAAGAAAAGCAGGTTGGGATACGCACGGCTTACCGGTGGAACTTGGTGTAGAAAAACAACTCGGCATTACTAAAGCCGATATTGGAAAAACAATCACTGTTGCGGAATATAACCGCCTTTGCCGCGAAGATGTAATGAAGTTCACCGACATCTGGCGCGACCTTACCGACAAGATGGGCTATTGGGTAGATATGGATAATCCATACATCACGTACGAGAACAACTACATTGAAAGTTTGTGGGCATTGCTAAAAATACTTTACGACAAAAATTTGTTGTATGAAGGTTATACCATTCAGCCGTATTCTCCCGCAGCAGGAACCGGTTTAAGTTCGCATGAGTTAAATCAACCGGGATGTTATAGAGAGGTGAAGGATGTAAGTGCGATTGCGCAATTCAAAATCAAGCACCCCCAAACCCCCGAAGGGGGCTTTAAAGACAAAACAGCCAATGAAAGTGCGGCTGTTAAAGTCCTCTCCTTCGGAAAGGATTTAGGTGAGGCGTATTTTCTTGCATGGACTACAACTCCTTGGACGCTTCCTTCAAATACTGCGTTAGCAGTTGGGAAAGACATTGACTATGTGTTGGTGAAAACATTTAATGCTTTCACATATCAACTCATTCATGTAATTCTTGCAAAAGATTTGTTGAGCAAATATTTTCCTGCTGAAAATGCCGAGTTGAATTTTGATGAATACAAAAAGGGGGACAAGAAAATTCCTTTCACCGTTTTGAATTCGTTCAAAGGAAAAGATCTCGAAGGCATCCGCTACGAACAACTTCTTCCATACACTCAACCAAGCGATGGCGATGCATTCAAAGTGGTGCTTGGAGATTTTGTAACTACAACCGATGGAACAGGAATCGTTCACATTGCTCCAAGTTTTGGTGCCGATGACTTTAAAGTGGCTAAGCAAAATGGTATCGGTTCGCTAACGCTTGTCGATAAGCAAGGAAAATTTGTAGATGAGGTGAACGACCCGATTTTCCCACTCGAAGGTCGTTATGTAAAAGATGCTTACTACACCGAAGCAGAAAAAGAAAAAGAGTTTCATCTGCAAAAGGAAATTCTGCGTGTCAATAACATCATCCCTGATTTAAAAAATCACATGAGTGTTGATGAATTGATTGTGCTAAAACTAAAGTTGGAGAACAAACTTTTTAAAACCGAGAAATACGAACACAACTACCCGCATTGCTGGCGCACCGATAAGCCAATTATTTATTATCCGCTCGATTCATGGTTTATAAAAACAACCGCAGTAAAAGACCGGTTGATTGAATTGAACAAAACCATCAACTGGAAACCGGCACACACCGGTGAGGGTCGTTTTGGGCAGTGGTTAGAAAATTTGGTGGATTGGAATTTATCGCGCTCACGCTATTGGGGAACTCCGCTTCCAATCTGGATAACAAGCCCCCAAACCCCCGAAGGGGGCTTGAAAGACAAAACAGCCGAAGTAGAAATAAAATGTATTGGTTCTATTGAAGAACTAAAACGGGAAATTGAAAAATCTGTTCAGGTAGGCTTCATGAAAGCCCTCCCTTTTGGGGAGGGTTGGGAGGGGCTTGATTTGCACAAACCGGTGGTAGATGAAATTGTTTTAGTTTCTCCTTCGGGCAAAGCAATGAAACGCGTTCCCGATTTGATTGATGTTTGGTTTGATTCCGGTGCTATGCCATATGCGCAATGGCATTTTCCTTTCGAGAACGAAGAAGTTTTCAAAAAGAATTTCCCTGCCGATTTAATTGCAGAAGGAGTGGACCAAACGCGCGGATGGTTCTTCACTTTGCATGTGTTAGGAGTAATGCTGTTCGATTCTGTGGCGTATAAAAATGTAGTGAGTAACGGTTTGCTGCTTGATAAAGCAGGCAACAAAATGAGTAAGCGTTTGGGTAAT
>JBKJJB010000141.1:0-3365 GCA_046598235.1 Chitinophagales bacterium | reverse complement strand
AATGGCGATTTTAATTTGAATCAATCGAACGGAGAAAATTTCGGCAAGCCCAACGTTGGCTACTTTGATATGCAGGCGGGCTTGCTTCATCAATCTACTTTTAATGATTGGTTTGGCATGATGACCGGCTTTACGGTTTATCACTTAGTGCAGCCCAAAGAATCTTTCATCAATCAAAAAGTAAAACTGCCTATGCGTTTTACCGTGCATGAAGGTTTGCGATTTAAGGTGATTAAGAATTTTTACATCACTCCAAATTTCATATTCCAGTATCAGAACAAAGCGCAGGAAATAAATTTCGGAACAAGTTTCGAATATCATATTGCCGCAGGCAAATCAGAGTTTATAGGAAGTATAGGTGCATGGTATCGTTTGAAAGATGCAGCTATCATCAGCGCAGGAGTAGAATACTATAAAGTGCGCGCCATGTTCGCTTACGATATTAATGCATCGAAACTAAATCCTGCAACCAACGGAAGCAGAGGCGCATTTGAACTGGCAATTATTTATACCGGATTTATAAAGACAAAGAGTTTGAACTATCCTGTTTTGGTTCCTTGTCCGATGATGTAAAGGGTGAGTGGTAAATAGTAAGTAGCAAGTAGTATAAATTAAAGTCGGAATTTGTAACAGGAATAAAGATGAAGCTGCATATAAAATTATTGTTGGTTGTTTTCTACTCGCTACTCGCTGTTCACTACTTACCAGCGAAAGCCGATGAAAAATTCAATAAAAAGAAATACTTAAAAGCAGCCGATGATGCTTTTAAAGAAGGAAGTATTTTTTCTGCTACCGATTTGTATTTGGAAATATTGAAGAACGCTCCCGAAGAAAAATCTGTTTTATTCCATTTAGCGCAATCTTATCTTCTCGCCCGCGATTACGAAAGTGCTTCGGTTTATTTTTTGCAGGCATACAATGCCGATTCCTCAGGCAATGCACCCGCACTTTATTATGCCGCGCTTACTACCAAAATGCAAGGGAATTATAAAGATGCTATTCCCATGTTTAAACGCTTCGGTAAAATTTATAAAGAAGCCGATGCACAAAAACTAAAGAAGTGGGCACGCATTGAAGCAGATGGCTGCAACTTTGCTATTAACGAAGCAAAGCCCGACCCGTTTGTAAAGGTTACTCACCTCGATAAAGAAGTAAATTCAAATTATGGCGATATGTCGCCAGCCCTTCGCGATGATGTGTTGTATTTTGCCTCTATCAACAGCGATACGGTATTGGTAATGAAGGCTGATAAGAGCGATTACAAAAAGGAAAACAACCTGATGAAAATGTATACCAGCAAAGTAACCGGTGATACATACGGCATGAAAGAGCAGATTAAAACTTTCAGTCAGGAAGGAAAACATATTTCTAATCCGGCTTTTAATGAAGAAGGAACAAAATTTTTCTACACCATTTGCGAAGGCAGTTTAATGAAACCTAATTGCAACATTTACCAAAGCAAACTGAACGGAACCGAATGGAGCAAAGGAGAAATTTTGGGTGAAGAAATAAATATGAAGGGCTTTACCAACACACAACCTTTCTATGCCAAAGTAAACAACGCTGACGTTCTGTATTTTGTTTCGGATCGCGAAGGTGGAAAAGGCGGATTGGATATTTGGGCTTCGGCAGTAAACAAGAAAGGCGAGTTTGGAACTCCTAAAAATGTGGGAGGAAAAATAAATACAGATAGAGATGAAGTAACCCCTTTCTATGATTCAAAGTCTTCTACTTTTTATTTCAGCAGCAATGGATGGATTAGCATGGGCGGTTCCGATATTTTTAAATCGCAAAGCGATGCTTCGGGAAAATACAATAACACGGCAGAAAATTTGGGCGCACCCTTCAATTCTGCGTGCGATGACAACTACTTCCGCTTTGGTAAAAGCAACGAAGAAGGTTATTTGGTTTCTAATCGTGCAGGTATATTTTCGGTGCGTGGCAAAACCTGTTGCTACGATATTTTCAGTTACAAATACGACCGCAGATTTTTTCTTGCTGTAAAAGGAAGAGTAATTGACGATGCTACTAAAGAGGCAATCTTTGGAGCAAACATCAATCTTTCTTTGCGCAGCAGCACGGTTACCGATGGCGATGTAACCATAGCAAGCGATTCATCTAAAGGAGAAATCCCCTATTTCTTTAATCTGAAACCGGAGAAACTATACAAAGTAGCTGCTGCCAAAGATGGATACTTTGCTTCTTCTCAGGTTTTTACTACACAGGGGCTTGCAAAGAGCGATACACAAGTAATAGATATTTACTTAAAGAAGTTAGAGAAGAACAAAGCGTATCGCCTCAACAACATTTACTACGATTTCGACAAATGGGATTTACGTGCCGAATCAAAAGCAACGCTCGATACACTTTATAACATCTTAATAGAAAATCCCACTATCATTATTGAATTGAGTTCCCATACCGATACAAGAGGTTCGGATGAATACAATCTGAACCTTTCGCAAAAACGAGCGGAGAGTTGCGTGAACTATCTGATAAACGATAAAGGAATTCCGAAGGAGAGAATTACCGCCAAGGGATATGGCGAATCAAAAACACTGGATGATTGCACAAAGTATTCTGAATGTCCGCAAGACCAAAGCGATGATTGCCCTTGTCATCAGTCAAACAGAAGAACAGAATTTAAAATCATTGGTGAATTAGACGGAAAATTGATTTATGAAAACGAATAAGTTATACCTGCTCTTTCTTTCTGTCTTTGCTTTCTCGTTTGCATTTTCGCAACAGCAAATTCTTTTGCTTACCGAAACTTTCGAAAACGGAAACAACACTTTTGATTTTAATACAGGTGGAGTTGGAACTAATTCGGGAAACAATCAATGGATTATAAACAATGATTATACCGGCACACCAAATACCCCACCACAGGATAGTATTATAAGTGGACAAATAAACGGAGCGCCTAATTCAACTTACTTACACATTCACGATGCAGCAGGTGGAAACGGAAACGCTACTTGGAACCCTGCTACTGCCAGCGATCGCTTTACTTTTATAGGTAGTCCGTTTTGCACCTTGGGAATGACCGATGTTATCTTTACTTTCTTCTGGATTTCCGAAGGCGACCAAAATGCTTATGGCGAAGTGTATTATCGTATAGATGGCGGTGCTTGGATTAAAACAGGTCAGCCTAAATACAATGCACAATCAAAATGGAAGTATGAAGTTATTCAAGATCCTGCTTTCGAAAACGTGCAGAACCTACAGCTTGGTTTCAGGTGGATTAATCCCGCAGCAGGCACAACCAATGTTTCGTTTGGTATTGATGATATAATTGCTGTAGGTACTTATGACAATGTAAACAACCCTGTAACACTTTCTATCAATTTAATTTCTCCGCTTAC
>JBKJJB010000058.1:0-3919 GCA_046598235.1 Chitinophagales bacterium | reverse complement strand
ACCCGGATTTTTTCTTGCTAATTCCTCTGCTTTTTTCCTTGCTAGTCTTATTTCTTCCTCTATGATTGCCTGAATTTTATTGTTCAGTTGTTGTGCTGCTTTGTTTTTTTCTACCTGCGATTTTTTAAGTTTTTTTTCTTTCTCCTGCAATGCAGCAACGGCTGCATCTTTTTCCTGCTTCTCACTTTCGAGTGCTTGTTTCTGTGCGGTTTGTTTCAACAGCAGATTTTCTTTTTGAGTTTTATCCTGCTGCAAATCTTCTCTCTTCACCTCTAATTCTCCAATTGATTTTTGAATACCTTTTGCCTGATTACGTCTGTATTCAGCAATCTTCAATAGATAATTGTATCTGCGAAGGGCATCATAAAACGAAGGCGCTGAAAGAAGAAATACAGTTTGGTTTTGAAGCGTAAGATTTTCGTAACTCTTTCTAAGCAAAGAAGCATAGTCAGTTTTCATCTTGCTCACTTCGCCTGTTTTTACAACAATATCTTTTTGAGTGCGGTCGATAGTTTCATCCAAATCATTGATTTGATAATTGATGTTGTCAATCAGTTTTTTCCGCGACTTTATTTTTGCCTGAAGTGAAAGAACCTCGCCCATGTTTTTTTCTTTCTTGGCATTGGTGTTTTTAAGTGCTGCCGAAATAAGTTTTATCTCCTCCTGCAATTTTTTCATTTGCGTTTGAAGCTGTTCTTTTTTTTGCTTGGCAGTAAGTTGAGAGAAAGAAGGAAAAGGCAAAGAGCAAAAGGCAAAGAGCAAAAAAAAGAGCAGGGTAATTGCCTTTTGCTCTTTGCTCTTTGGGGTTTTAATTGTCATTCTACTCGTTTGTATTTTTCGCTTACTTCAAAAGGATAAGTTAGTTCTTCGTCAAAGTTTACTTTGGTAAACTCCATGCTTAATTTTAAGGTACTGGCATCTCTGTTAATGAGAATGGTTCGCTTATAAGAGAACGGTTTTGCCTCCGAATAATTATAAGCATCAAAAGTAATTGTCATGTCCTGCTTTAGCAGCTTGTCTTTCAACAGAATTTTTTTGATAGTGTAGTATGCTGTGTCCACCCAAAATTTTTCAAGCGATTTATCCGATTCAAGATACAGAACGGTACTGCTATCCTCTTTGCCGGCAATAGTGGCTTTTTCATCAATAGAAATTTTCTTCCCTTCAATAATCTCCTGAAGCATTTTAAAATTCACCGGAAACAAAATCCAACTTTGCAGCAAGCTGAAATCTCGCACAGAATATTCACTTGTCAGTTTGTTAATGAGTCGTACTGAATCGGGAGTAATCAGCATTCTTGCTCCTTCAAAACCCATTGCACCTAAGCTCATCCAAATCAAGCTGTCTTTTTTTACACGGATAGTAGCGGTAAATTCCTGCTCAATTTCCCCATCGTTCCAAATCATTTTTGCTCTTGCCGAAAGTGTTTTATAGGAAACCTGATTGAAAGAAACTCTGTTCATCAGCGAATCGAAATTCAATTGCAATGAATCGGAATTGCTTTGAGCAAAAGAATATGAGAAAAACAGAATAGAGAAAAGAAATGAAAACGTGTTACGAAGACTCATGCCTATTTTTGATAAATAACGTGCCAAAGATGCAGGTTATAATGTAATGGAGATTATTCTACTCTACATATTTCCCTTCTCCAATCTTACGGTCAATAGTATCAGAGTCGGTGCCGAGTTCTTTGGCTTGCTTCCAGTATTTAAGAGCTTCTTCTTTATTGCCTAATTGAAAAAGAATATCCCCGTAATGTTCCAAGATAGTTCCGCTTTTATCGCCTCCAGCTTTCATGGCTTTTTCCTGCCACTCTTTTGCACCTGCAAAATCATTCAGTTGAAAAAGTATCCAGGCATAAGTATCGAGGAAAGAATTGTTGTTGGGGTCTAACTTGTTGGAGTAGGCGCTCATCTGCTTTGCTTTCTCCAAATTCGTTTTGCGAAGAGAAAGATAGTAGCTGTAATTATTAAGCACATACGCACTCTCAGGGTCATACTTTAACGAACGATCATAAGCACTGTCACTCGCTTCCTGTTTATTCATGTTGTGATAAACATCACCGAGGTTAGCTAAAAATTGTGCGCGCAGTTTATCATTATCAGCACTCATCTTTTCTCCTTTCGAAAGACTTACTACTGCTTTTTCATACTCTTTATTCTGCTGCTCTGCCCCACCTTTAAACAAATAAATAATCGCCTGATTAGGAAAATATTCCAATGCTTCACTGGCGGTTTTTTGAAGATTATTCCAATCTTTTTGAGTATTGTATATCACCAACACCTGTTGCCAAACCTGCAACACATCTTTATTCAATTCAAGTGCGCGCTTATAACTTTGCAGCGCTTTATCAAATTGATTATCGAAATAATATAAATCGCCTTTGATAGCGAATCCTTTCGGTTCATCAGGATGAGTAGTGGTAAGACTTTCTGCGAGGTCAAACGCGTCTTGTTTTTTATCTTTTTGAACATCCCAATACTGTAAATACGGATACAGAATTTTGATTTTCGTATCTATATCCATCTTCGGATTTTCGAAAATCTTTTTCACGTTCTCCATGCTTTGCTGCGGGTTGCCTTGCATGTCCATATCAGCCAACGCCAGCAATGCCTGTGAATTATCAGGTTCTATTGCAAGAATTTTTTTATAGCACTCAGTGGCTTTTTCTTTCATGCGATTAGCGCGATACATATCTGCTTCCATCAGCATATAATCCACTTCTCCCGGAAAAGCATCTATCAGTTTGTGAACTTCGCCAACAGCATCGTTGAATTTGTTGAGACGCAGATACATATTCTTCTTCTCCAAAACTACACTCTCATCTATGCCAAAATATTTTTCGTACTGATCGTATGTCTTAATCGAATTTTCAATCTGTCCTGCTTTCGCCTGCATAAACCCGAGGTTGAGATAGGTTTCGGGATTGTTTGGAAATTTTTGAATCAGCGTTTTGTATGTTTCTATTGCTTCTTTGCTTTTGCCTTGAGCCATGTAAATACTCGCAAGCATTTCTATATACCACTTGTTAGTGCCGTCTAACTTCACCGCTTCTGCTGCTTCCCTCTCTGCGTCCTCCGGTTTATGCTGGGTATAATAAATCTGCGCCAATTGAAAATGTGCGTTGTGATTAGCTGCGTCTAAAGCCAACACTTCTTTGTAGCTTTTAATAGCATTCTCCCAATCTTCGGTCACTTTTGCTTTTTCTGCTTCAAGAAATAAGCGCTCCGCTTTTTGCTGGTCAGCTTTACTAAGTTTAGAGGTCTGAGTTTTATCATCGTCTTTCCTCTTTTTTTTCTTTTCCTTATCAGGTAAAGCAGAGGAAAACGCTTCACCTGCGAAGGCAAAAACAAGAGCAAATAATATGGCTGAAGAAAATTTCATTGATAAACTAAAGGAATGTCGTACGTTATTGAATCGAAATATTATGGTCGCCTAAGCTAAGGTTTTCCATTCGCCCTTCAAGGTTAACATTATTCCCAATCATTGAGTTTTCGATTAACTTATTTTTTAGAATTGAATTGGATTGAATAATACTGTTTTTCACTACTGAGTTTTCAATAAAAGTTCCTTTTCCTATGGAAGCATAAGGACCCACCACTGAATTTTTTATTGTCACATCATCATCTATAAAGCATGGATGCACAATAGTTGAATTCTCTACAACCGCTTTTTTGCTTACTAAGTTCTCCTTCTTTATAAACTCAAGAACGCGTTGATTAGAATAAACAGTTGCATCTTTATTTCCGCAATCGAGCCATTCAATCACTTCGCCTTTGTAGAATTTCGAACCTTTTTTCTTCATGTTCTCCATCGCGTCCGTCAACCAGTATTCCCCCTTCTGCATAATTTTATTATCAATCAGATATTGCATTTCCTTTCGCAGATATGCTCCGTCTTTGAAATAATAAATACCAAT
>JBKJJB010000039.1:0-9265 GCA_046598235.1 Chitinophagales bacterium | reverse complement strand
GATGAAGGATTTTAAATAGTTGGGGAAACTATATAGCCACTAATTGCACGAATTAGGTTGAACTCGTGTTAAGACTTCCGAAGTTTTCGAAACTTCGGAAGTCTTTTGAGTTCGTTTACACTACATTTGCGACTCAAACAAAAACAATGGAAGCAAAAGATGTAATTGAAATTTATACAGAGATGACCCCAAATCCTGAAAGTCAGAAGTTTGTTACCAACCGTCATATTCTCCCCAACTTTCAACTTGATTTTAAAACGAAAGAACTGGCTAGTGGCTCTGAATTAGCAAAAACTCTTTTCCAAATTCCATTTGTGAACGGAGTTTTCATAGCTAATAACTTTGTAACCATAACTAAAAATGCAGAATATGATTGGTTTGAAATTACACCTGAGTTAAAAGATGCACTGAAAAATTTTCTTCAAAGCGGAAAGAAAGCAGTGGATGATTCGTTACTACCAAAAGATATTTTGCAAGAACAAAATTCTCCTGCCGCTAATGACGACCCTGAAACTAAAATCAAAGACCTGTTAGATAAATATGTAAAGCCCGCAGTGCAAATGGATGGAGGTCACATCGAATTCAAATCATTTGACATGGGAGTGGTTACACTTTCTTTGCAAGGTGCTTGCGGCAGTTGTCCTTCCTCTACGCTTACACTTAAATCGGGTATTGAAGGATTGTTGAAACGCATGGTGCCCGAGGTAGAAGAAGTAGTCGCGGAGGCAGAATAACAAAATTGACAGTAGGCAATTCGCAGTTGACAAGAAATACTTAGGCGCACTTAATGTGCGCCTTTTTTATTTTTAGGGAAATATTTTCCACTTGAAAAAATATTTCGACAAACTTCCTCTCATTCTCTGTTTTCCTATTGCCATTGCATTCAGCATAAAAAGTTTGCGTGAGCCCGATTTGTGGTGGCAGATAAGAACAGGCGAATGGATTCTTGAGCATCACGAAATTCCCAAACACGATGTTTTCAGTTTCACCTACGAAGGCGCAAAATGGGTAAACGTAAAATGGGGATTTGAAGTAGTTGCCGCACTCATTACAAAAATATCAGGACCGGAATGTGTTTTTATTCTTCAAGCAATTATCAGTTGCTTGATTGTTTTTTTTCTAATCAAAGCCGCTAAGAAATTACAAACTACGAATTACGAATTACGAACTGAAAGCATCACGCTTCCAACTGCAATTTTGTTTTCACTGATAGCAATGGAATACAGAATTATAGGAAGACCCGAAATGTTCAGTCATTTATTTACGGTTGTTTTTCTATTTCTCCTTCTCCGAAATCAAAAAACAGAATCGAACAAAATTTTCTGGCTCATTCCTTTGCAAATTGTTTGGGCAAACTTTCACGAAGCATTCGGAATCGGAATTGTACTCACCGGAATTTTTGTTGCAGGAAGTTGGATTGAATATCTTTTATCAAAGAAGAAAATTGCCTTCGCACAAAAACAATTACCGAAAAAGATTTCCATTCTTCTGCTTGCGCAAATTGCTTCCGTCATTATCAATCCTAATGGAATTGCGCTCCTCACTCAACCGCTCAACATTCTCGGACAGGTTTACGAAAACAAATACACCACTGAGCTTTTAGATTTCACCCATCCGGAATACTGGCAGTGGAATGTTTATTTGGTGATTGGCACATTAGTGATTGGCACATTAGGTAATTGGGTTTACTTCAGAAGTGTAAAGACAAAATCAAATCGTTTTAAAATATTTATTGAACAGTACGGTCTCGGGTATTTGCTGGCACTTGTTGCTTTTACCTATCTCGCACTTACTGCCTATCGCAATGTTGTTTTCCTTGTTCTTGTTTTCTTTCCGCTAATCGTTTTTGGAATAGATTCTTTCATTGCAAAAATTAAGTTCTTTACAACGTTCACTAAGCAGGCAAGCATTGTCCTTTGCCTTTTGCTCTTTGTCTTTTACTCGCTCATTATTTCCAACAAATATTACGAACTCACCTACAGCCGCGATAGATTCGGCTTGGAAGTTCTCTCTACTTTCAATCCGGTTGGCGCAGCAGAATTTGTAAAGCAGAATAATTTGAAAGGAAAATGTTTCAGCGATTATCTCACTTCCTCTTATCTGCTTTGGAAATTGCAGCCCGATTTCAAAACATTTATTGACCTGCGCGATTTGGATGTCTTCCCTTCTGAATTCTTCAGCACGTTTGCTGCGGCAGTTACTTTCCCTGATGAGTTTGAGAAGTTGGATTCCATTCATCATTTTAGTTATGCAGTAATCTATCGTCCGCAGTTTTCATCGCTTCATAATTATCTTTTCAATCAAAGCAGATTTAAACTTGCATTTGCCGATGCAGTAGCTGCCGTTTATATTCCTAAAACTTCTTCGTCCGATTCATCTTCGCTTGCCTTTACTCCCATTCGGTCAGTAAATATTTCTTCGCCAGCTTTTATCCTCAATAAAATTCTCAATCCCTTTTATTCTTATTTCGATTATTCAACCGTTGATAATGATTTATTAGCCGCAGGATACTCTCTGAATGTTGGGCAGATTGAAAAAGCAGAAATGTTCGCTCAGAAATCTTCAACTAACAACATCGAAAATTACAAAGGCAAAGAAATGCTGGGAGAAGTTTATTACAACAAAGCTATTCATTCAGTAAGTGCAGAAACAAAAAATCAATGGCTGACAAATGCGGGAAACGCTTATCAGGAATCATTAAATGAGAATGATGATTATCCGCAAACGCATCTTGGTTTAGGTGCTGTGTATTTTCAGCAGCAGAATTATGCACTGGCATCAGAGAGCTTCGAAAAAACAATTTCACTCGACAAAAACAATCTGAATGCTTACAACTTTGCGGCAGAGTGTTGCAAATATTTTTTGAATCTCAACAACAGTGATTCGAAAAAATATCTTGAAAAAGCAATTTCATTTTATCGAAAAGCAGATAAGCTTAATCCTGACAATCCAACTATCATCCTCAATCTCGGTTTCCTTTGTTTCAGAAACAACGACTGCCATAACACAAAAAAATATTTGAGCAAGGTTTCCAACTTTCAGGGTTTCACAGAGGCACAAAGAAGAAGCGCAAAAGAATGTTTACTCAAGTGTGGGCAATAAAAAAAAGGCCGCTTTTTTAAGGCGACCCGTTTTGTTAAGGAAAAATCCTTTTACCCTACTGAGAAGCTGCTGCCAGCAAAACAGCGGGGTAAGCTCTTTCTATACCGTCATTAGTAATGGTTTTAATTCTATAGTAAACATCTTTGTTGGCTGAATAAGGATATCTATCCGCCTCCATAATTTTTCCATCGGTAACCTTAACCGAAGCACATAAAATATATTTACACTTACCAAAATAATTCGGACTTTCCGCGCTGCGCTCAATAATAATATGATGATACTGCGTAATATCTTTTACCTGCAAAGCAAGTTTCACATCACCCGAACCGCGCTGAACATCCAATGCTACTTCATCATCCGATGACTTAACTCCATTATTCGAGGGTGCATTCTGGGCGTTCATTGTCAGCAACGAAACTGTTATCAGTAAGGTAGTAATTACCACGAATATCTTTTTCACTTCTCGGTTATTTGGGTGGATATACGCAGCTAGCGTTGTAAAGTTTCATCTTGGGTTGATAAAATTTACAATTCCATGACAATCGCCATTAAAAAATGACAATTCTGTGACACTTCTCAATTATAATATACCGAAGTTTGACTGGAGTTAATTGACCGGCTTTGAATTCCTGTGAAAACGCTGGTCACTCCTCCCGATTAATTTCGGGAGGATTTTTTTACCATGCACAAGCTACTTTGCCCGTACTCTTTCTTCCTTCTAAAAATTTATGTGCCTCTGCAATTTCACTTGCCTTAAATATTTTTCCGCCTTGTGGTTTAAATATTCCTTCATCTACTAATCGCACTACATTTTCTAAACAGCGTTTCAATACAAGCGGTCTGTTATCGGCTATCTTCAGCATGTTCACTCCAATTAAACTTTTCGAATTCATCATAAACTCAGCGGGATGATAGATGCCGAACTGAAGTCCTTTTGAAATCTTCGAAAAAATATTGGTGGCGTCAGTCATCTGTGCCGCACCATAGCAAACAATTCTTCCGCCTGCTGCCAGCGCCTTAATTCCGCGCTTAATAAAATCAGCGCCCACAGCATCAAATATCACATCTACACCTTCGCCTTTCGATACTTCATCTATGTACTCTTCAAAAGCAACTTTCGAAGTATTTATAACATGATGCGCGCCCATTTGTTTGAGCAAATCCACCTTACTATCGCTTCCGGTGGTAGCAAACACTTCGCATTTTTTGTAAAGCGCGTATTGCAGCAAAGCCATTCCCACTCCACCCGCAGCAGAGTGAATAAGCACGCGGTCGCCTTCAAATAAATTCACCATTTCAGCCGCAGCATAATAAGCAGTACAATACTGAGTGGTAAGTGCGGTAGCTTCGGTAATGCTTATACGATCAGAAATTTTTGCTGTAGCCCGCGCATCGGTAATAGCGTATTCGGCATAACCACCAAAACGAGTCATAGAAGTTACGCGGTCGCCTTCGGTTACATTGGTAACACCTACTCCCACCCTTTCCACTTTTCCGCAAATGTCGTAGCCGATTACACTCGGCAGCGGTGGCGCATCCTGATACAGCCCCTTACGCGCCATCACATCGGCAAAGTTCAGCCCGAAACCTTCTACCTTCACCAATACTTCTCCTGCCTTCGCAACGGGCTTAGCGGTTTCGCGCACTTCAAATGCTTCGTCTGCGCTTCCATGCTTTACTATATATATTGCTTTCATATTTAATAAGTCGTTTAGCGTTAAAAGTATATTTTAGTCGAAAATAACTTTTTAAGATGGTGAAAATTAAACTTAAAGACATTGATACCCGCGCACCGAAAAAATTTCAGAAAGAAGCAGTCAAGAAAGAAACGCAGAAGCTGAAATTTAAACTCGAAGAATTACAGAACCTGATGTATGCCGAAAACAAACATGCGTTGCTCGTAGTGTTGCAGGGAATGGATGCAGCGGGAAAAGACGGAGTAGTAAGGAATGTTTTTGAACCGGTAAATCCCATGGGTTGCCGCGTAATTCCTTTTAAGAAACCTACCGAGCCCGAAATGAAACACGATTTTTTATGGCGGGTGCATCAACAGGTGCCGGAAAAAGGAATGATACATGTGTTTAACCGTTCACATTACGAAGATGTGATTATACAGCGCGTTCACGCATGGGTAGATGAGGCTACCATCAAACAGCGGTTCGTTCACATCAACAACTTCGAAAAACTGTTGATGGAAACTGGAACTGTGGTGATTAAATTCTATCTGCATGTTTCGCAAAAAGAACAACTCGAACGCCTAAAAGAACGCCTAAGTGATAAAACCAAAATGTGGAAGCACAACGACAACGACCTGAAAGAACGGGAACACTGGAACCACTACATAAAGGCTTATGAAAGTGCTTTCGAAAATTGTTCGGCTTGTGCGCCCTGGTATGTTATCCCTGCCGACCAAAACTGGTATAAAGAATATATGATTGCAAAAATAATAGTGGAAGCCCTCGAAGCACTTAAAATGAAATTTCCGGGATTGAAACCTACAGTATAATTTAAGCCACTAATTTTTAGAAACCTCAACTGATATGACAGAACAAAAAACCACCGACCTCTGCGATAGCCATGCTAACAAAGTAAAAGTTGCCGTGCCCATCGGCTTTAAAGATTTTGGAGGAAAGAAAATTTTCTCGGGCAGCATACACACCGTAAAATGTTTTGAAGACAACAGCTACGTGCGCAAAGCCCTCGAAACAAATGGCGAAGGAAAAGTTTTAGTAGTAGATGGTGGCGGAAGTATGCGCTGTGCTTTGCTGGGCGATATGCTGGGCGACCTAGCCATTAAAAACAAATGGAACGGCATTATTGTGTATGGCTGCATACGCGACTCGGCTGCTATTGCCACACTACCGCTGGGGGTAAAAGCCCTCAACACTATGCCTTTAAAAAGCGAAAAGAAAAACATAGGCGAAGAAAATCTCACCGTTCACTTTGCGGGTATTGATTTTACCCCTGCCCACTTTGTTTACTGCGATGAGGATGGAATTATTATTGCGAAGGAAGAGTTGAAATAAAAAGAAAAAGGGAAATTCTTATCTCACCAGCGTTACCGTTCCGCCTTTTTCAAACTTCTTATCATCTAAGAAAGTTATTACCGCTGTGTAAGTAAACACCGCAGGGTTCTGTAGCTGCCCTTTGTAAGTGCCATCCCATCCACCAAAAGCATTATTGGTTTTGTAAACCAGTTCGCCCCAGCGGTTAAATATGGTAAGGTCAACCAGCTTAATATCTGTTCCATAAATCTGGAACAAATCGTTGTTGCCGTCACCGTTAGGTGTAAATGAGTTGGGGATAAAAACAGGCTTGTGCGGCTCTACTTCTACATGCAAAGTAGCCGAACCATAGCAGGTGTTGGTTCCGTTTTGCGAACTCACAGTGATGATATAATCTCCGCGCTGATACACCGTAACCGTAGGGTTTAAGCAATCAATACAACTAAGTCCTTCAAGCGGAGTCCAGTTGTAGGTAGTAGTCCCTGTGGTATTCAGGTAAACAACCTGCACGGTGCCGCTTTCGCCTAAAGGCAGAAACAGTGAGTCGGGCACCACATCTACTTGAATAGGCTGCGGCTCATACACATAAACCTGAACCTGGCTGATACATCCGTTAGCATTTACTGCAGTAACCGTATGCGAACCGGCAGAGAGGTTATAGAAATCACCCGAGTATTGCGGAACGCCATCTTCTATCGAAAACAAATAAGGAGTATTTTGAATAGAAGTAGCAGTAACATATGCTGCCCCGTCATTATAATCAGGTCCGTAGCAAGAAGTAGAATCGCTGGTAAAAGTAAAAGCATCGGGCGTGGCATCGAGCACAGTGGCAGTAGTAGTTTTAGTGCAGCCGTTGTTGTCGGCAACTATTACCGTGTAGGTGCCAATTGCCAAATTCTGAATAATACCGTTAGTGGCAAAAACAAAATTGGCGAAATCCTGTGTGGCAGAAAAATTATACGGAGAGGTGCCGCCACTTGAGGTTACCGTGATATAGCCGTTCCTGTCACCAATGCATTTCACCGGGAAGCCCTGCGCGCTTATTTGCAAATCGGCAGGTTCGCCCACCACAGAACTTACCGAAACCGTACATGAATTGGCATCACTTATTGTGCAGGTATACACACCTGCCAACAGAGCCGATGCAGTAGCCGTGTTTTGCGCATTGCTCCATACATAAGTGTAAGGCGGTGTTCCGTTTAAAACAGTTACATCGATAAAACCATTTGGCGCACCATAGCAGGTAGCATCGGTAGGCACAGCAGAAGCAGCAAGTAATGTTGGTTCAGTAATGTTATAAGTTTGAGAAGAAGTGCATAGGTTCGCATCGCTTACAGTAACAGAAATTTGCCCTGCGCTTAATGTGGTGGCAGTAAGCCCTGTTTGTCCGTCCGACCAAAGCGCAGTCAAAGGCGCTGTTCCTCCGCCTGCAGAAATAGTTATGCTGCCGTTATTTCCTCCATTACAGTTTACATCAGTTTGACTCGACAAACTAATTGTAATAGCGGTTGGCTCAGTAATACTAAAAGTTGCAGTGGCACTGCAATTAGCATCGGTGATAGTTACATTCACAGTTCCCGCACTGATTCCTGTAAGCGTTGAGTTGGGTGTAACACCTGTGCCATTCCAGTTATAACCATAAGGAGCAGTGCCATTGCTTATGGTAATAGTGGCGGTGCCGTCATTACCACCATTGCAACCAACTTCTGTTTGCGATTGCGAAAAGGCAAGAGCGGTTACTTGTGTAATCTGATAGCTTGCAGTAACCGAGCATGAATTAAAATCAGTAACAGTTAATGTATAAGTATCGGGCGAAAGATTGTTGATTGCCTGTCCAGCGTAATTCTGACTATTAGACTGTTGTGTCCAGCTATAAGCATAATTTGGAATACCTCCCGAAACAAATACCTGAATAGAACCTGAGCCATTTCCGCTGCATCCTATATTCAGCACATTGGCTGAATCAATTATAAGCTGTGTCGGCTGAGTAATGTTGTAAGAACCTGTGGCGGTACATCCCGCACCATCATCTACCACCACTGAATATTGACCCGCAGGTAATGAACTGATGGTTGTTCCTGTTTGCAGGTTACTCCAGGTGAAAGTATATAGCCCGCTTCCGCCTGTGGCATTTACAGCGATACTCCCGTTATTTCCTCCATTACATGCAACATTTGTTAGTGTAGCATTAGTAAGTGTAACATTATTACCACCCGCAGTAATCGTCAATATTCCATTATCGGTAGCAGTGCATCCATTCGCATCAGTAACGATAACAATATACGTTCCGGCACTTACTCCGTTTAATAAAGAATCATTTTGAACGGGAACCGAATTCCATATATACTGATAAGGAGATATACCTCCACCCGGAGTTGCAATTAAAGTGCCGATGCCGGTACCCGAACAATTTGTTTGACTTACATCTGGAACATTCGCGGTAACTTGTGTGGGTTGAGTAATTACAACTGTATCGGATCGTACACATGCAGACGCATCAGACGCAGTAAAAATATAAGTGCCGGGAGCAAGTCCGCTAATACTTAAAGTGCTTGCACCGTTTGACCAACCGTAAGTTAATCCGGCATTAGTAGTAGATGCATTTGCATAGGCGGTACCGTTATTGGCTCCGAAACAAGTAACGTTACGAGAGGAATCAATCGCAGCCTGCAAGGCTCCTGCAAGGGTTACATTCACATTATCTGTAACCAATACAGGTGTGCCACCCGAACAAGGTAAATAAGTGGCTTGTGCGGTGTAAGTTGTATTGGAACCGGGGCAAACACTAACTGTAGACCCTGTGCCTATCTGTGTTGCTCCCTCAAACCAATTAATACTTACAATAGAAGGACCTGTGGGAGTAAATCTCCAAGCATCGTTGTTGGCTGTCCAAACAGTATTGTTTCTTCCCGGCACAGTGTATGCCACTGTTTGCGAAGTATTTTGAATACCCTCTATAGCCAGACCATCATTCCACCCCGAAGTAAAAAATCCTGCATCGGGACAGGCATCTTTATGTTGAATATAAACTTCAATGGCATTGGTGGTCTCGTATATGGCAATTTGGTGAGTAGCGTCCATACCAGAACAAGTTGAAAGAAAATTATCACTTTCATACATGGGTACCTGATAGTATGATACCACAAAAATTCGGCAGG
>JBKJJB010000280.1:0-3539 GCA_046598235.1 Chitinophagales bacterium | reverse complement strand
ATTCACTATAAGTAGAAAATCTTCCGTAGCCGTATTGCCATCATGGTCTTCAACAGTTACTGAAAACTTGTAAGTAGTAGTGTCGGAAGGATACCACACATAGCCATAGTTATAATTTTTTGCCCCATGAACGTATGTATGATCGGTAAACAAAACAGAATCGGTGGAAGTATTTCGGAAAGTGAAATAAAGTTCGTGCAGGCTTTTATTGTCAATTATTGTTCCTTTAATTAAAACCGTGTCACCTGCATTTATGTCTGTAGTATCCAATGGCGATGTGAGTATTATAACAGGAATGGGAGGTCCTGTATCTTTCTTACAGGAGTAAACTGTTACACATACTAAAATGCTGATAATTGGCATAAGAAAGTATGTAACAGAACTAGAATGAAACCTTTTCATTAAACGCAAAGTAGAAAATATTGTGAATGTATTTTACCATCTGCTAACATCTTGTTTGTTGATTTGAATTCAAAAACATTTATTTGCGCCTTTCCCGAAGGGGTCCTTCGGTCATTAAAACAGAGCATGAGTAAAAATCTTATTATAGTTGAGTCACCTGCAAAGGCAAAAACCATCAACAAGTTTCTTGGTAAAGATTATATCGTTACCTCGTGCTACGGGCATATTCGCGACCTACCGGATAGCGGATTGAACATTGATATTGAAAATGGTTTTGAGCCGAACTATGTGGTGAGTGAGGACAAGGAAAAGGTAATTAAGGAATTAAAGAAGCTGGCTAAAGAGGCAGAGGAAATTTATCTGGCAACGGATGAGGACCGTGAGGGCGAAGCTATTTCGTGGCATTTGTGCGATGTATTGAAATTGAATCCGAAGAAGGCAAAGAGAATTACTTATACCGAAGTTACCGAAGAGGCCATATTACACGCGGTTGCAAACCCACGACTCATTAATATGGATTTAGTAAACGCGCAACAAGCGCGCAGAGTGCTTGATCGTTTAGTCGGTTATGAAATTTCTCCAGTACTTTGGAAGAAAGTAAAACCTTCTCTTTCTGCAGGGCGAGTTCAATCGGTAGCGGTGAGGTTGATTGTAGAGCGTGAAAGAGAAATTCGAGCATTTGCTACGGTAGCTTCATTTAAAATAGTGGCTTACTTTTTTGTTACTGACAGCAACGGGAAAAAAGCAGTATTTAAAGCTGAACGTCCGAGCAATTTTAAAACACTGGCAGAGGCAGAAAAATTTTTGAATGAAGTTGTAGGAGCTGAATTTTCTGTAAGTTCTATTGAAAAGAAACCGGGCAAACGTTCTCCGGCTGCTCCGTTTACAACTTCTACCTTACAACAGGAAGCATCGCGTAAACTTGGTTATTCTGTTTCTAAAACAATGGTGGTTGCACAAAGGTTGTACGAGAGCGGGCATATTACTTATATGAGAACGGACTCCGTTCATCTTTCGGACACTGCACATAAAGCTTTGAGTAAGGAAATAAGCAGCCGATACGGAAAAGAATTTTACGAGAAGAGAAATTATGTATCAAAGCACGAGAGCGCACAAGAAGCGCACGAAGCTATTCGTCCCTCTCATATTAACTCACCAAATGTAGATGCGGAAGGTGATGAGCAACGCTTATATGATTTGATATGGAAGCGAACAGTTGCTTCTCAAATGGCGGATGCGGAAATTGAAAAGACAGTAATTGACATTATAAATGATAAAAACAAAGAAACGCTTCGCGCCCAGGCAGAGGTGATTTTGTTTGAAGGGTTTTTGAAAGTTTATAATGAAGGTGTAGATGAAGATGCGGAGACGGATGAAGATGCAGAAGCCCTGATTCCACCGGTAAAGGAAGGACAAAAATTAGGACTCAGAGAAATAACCGCAACAGAGAGATTTACCAAACCTCTTCCACGATATACAGAAGCGAGCCTTGTAAAGAAGTTGGAAGAATTAGGAATTGGTCGCCCTTCTACTTATGCGCCTACAATTTCTACTGTGCAGAAACGAAATTATGTAGTGAAGGAAACGCGTGAAGGAACAGAGAGGAAATATCAAGTGATTACGTTGAAAGATGATAAAGTTGAGAAAGCTCAAAAAACTGAAATCACGGGTGCAGAGAAAAATAAGTTGTTTCCAACTGATATTGGTTCGCTGGTAACAGATTTCTTAGTAGCTAACTTTAAAGATATTCTTGATTATAATTTCACTGCTGATATTGAAGAGCAGTTTGATAAAGTAGCAGAAGGAAAAAAGGTTTGGAATAAAATGATTGGCGATTTCTATAAACCTTTTCACAAGGCTGTAGAAAACACCACTGAAAATGCTGAGCGTGTTTCCGGTGAGCGTTTATTGGGAACTGACCCTGCATCGGGCGAGCCGTTGATTGTGCGTATGGGCAAGTTTGGACCTATGGCGCAAATAGGTAAAGCCGATGAAGAAACAGGAAAGAAAGCACGCTTTGCAAAACTGCGCGCTACTCAATCAATCGAAACTATCACCTTCGAAGAGGCGATTGAACTTTTCAAACTTCCGCGCACACTCGGTCAATTGGAAGGGAAGGATGTAAAAGCAAGCATCGGGCGTTTTGGTCCTTACATTCAATTGGATAAGTCATTTGTTTCTATTCCTAAAGATAAAGACCCTTACACTATTACTTATGACGATGCGCTTATTCTAATTAAGGAAAAGGCAGAAAAAGATGCAGCCCGCTTAATCATGAATTTTGAAGCAGAAGGAATTCAGGTGTTGAATGGTAGATACGGACCTTATATAAAGAAGGATAAAGACAACTACAAAATTCCTAAGGATAAAACGGCTGAGCACCTAACTATTGAAGAAATTCAAATGATTATTGGGGAACAAGGACCAACTCAAAAGCGAAAATCGTTCAAGGGTGGTTTTCGCGGCAAGAAGAAAAGTTCATGAGTAACGAAAGTGAAATTAATGCGCTGATTCAGCTTCTTGATGATAACGATCAGGAAATTTTCAGGCATGTTCACAATAAGCTAAAAAGTTTTGGCCCCGAAGTAATTCCCACGCTTGAACAAGCATGGGGTTCGGAGTTAAACCCTACTGCGCACGAACGTATAGAAGAAATTATTCACGAAATTCAGTTTGAATCACTGGAAGATGAATGGAGATTGTGGTTGAGTAATACCGACAATCCTGATTTGCTTACTGGAGCGTTTCTCGTTGCTAAATATCATTATCCCGAACTCAGACTTGAAGAAGTTCAAAAGAAGATTTTTAAGATTAAGCAAAGCATTTGGTTGGAGTTGAACTATAATCAAACTCCGCTGGAGCAGATTCAGATTTTTAATCAGGTTTTTTATACCCACCAAAACTTTAAGGGTTCACAGTCCTCTTCCGATTATCAGGAATTTTGTATCAACAACGCTTTGGAAAGCAAAAAGGGAAGTTCTCTTTCTATTGGTATAATCTACCAGATTATTTCCAACGAATTGAATCTTCCGGTTTACGGAGTTAATCTCATTCGCCATTACATTCTTGCTTTTTGTAAGAAAATGATTTTTGATTTTAATACGGAGGAAAATCTTGAACGGGAAGTAATGTTCTAT
>JBKJJB010000206.1:0-8099 GCA_046598235.1 Chitinophagales bacterium | reverse complement strand
AATCATAGGAAACACGCAGGGAGTTACAAGTGCCACTAATCCTCCTAAAAAACCGAGAATAACAATGGCAAACAAGCTCTTATCTTCTGTTTCAACTCCTGCTCCGCAATCGGTAAGCGGTTTACCGAATCTATCGTTATCTATAACTGCAACATCAGCTTGCTGCGCGGTATCATTTTTTGTTGCCTTGTCAATTTCTGCCTGAACGATAGAATCGAACTTTTGCTGTTCGTTGTCATTCAGTCCCTGAGTTTTTTTTTGAGGGTCTGTTCCCGCTTTTAAATCAAATTCAAATTCTTTTTGGTCAGGCGGCAAACAGGATTTGTCATCACAAGCCATAAATTCCAACACACCTTTTATCTTAGTATCCTTCTGTACTTTTACCTTCTGTTCAAGCACCATATCATTTTCAAAATACTTTAAGTCAATATCAAATACAGGGTCGTGTCCACTATGAATTTTTGTTCCGCTTTCAACGGGCTTGCCAATAAGTTGAACATCTTTATTGTCTTTATCAAACGCAAGAGAAGTGGGTATAGGACCATCACCAATAATAATCTGAGCGTATGTATGCCAACCTTTATCAATCTTAGCAGTAAAAATGAGCTTATATTCTCCTTTGCCTGTTTGCTCTGCTTTCCAACTCCATTTTACAGGTGTTACAATTTGGGCAGATGAAAAACTTAATATCACTAGTGTGATAAAAGCGGAAGCAAAAGATTTCTTCATCAAAACAATTTTTTAATGTTGACGAAAATAGGAGAATAACCTTTCATTTTAAAGATATGTTATGCGGCTTTAACTTCGATTAACGAACACCCTTCTACTTCAGGGTGACATTCGTTTTCTGAATTAAAAATACGCTATCTGTTTTTCCATGCATCAAAGTTTCTTTTCATCTGGCGAATGTGAACAGGAATATGTTCTTCATACGTTTTGAGCCATTGCTCAAAAATCGTTATGCCATTTTCGGAATGAAGAACGGTGGCAGTTTCCCAGGTTTTGTCATCCACATCCTTTATTAAAAAGTAAGATGCTTTTCGAAGCAGTCTGAAAAGTTCTAACGAATCTTCTATGCTTTGCGAATGATAATCAAGATGCGTTGCCCATTTGTTTTCATCGTAACCATAAACTCCGCTGCCCGGCTCGGCAATAAATCTTCTACACCGCACAAACGAATTTGCTTCACTATCGGCAATATGAATCAGCACTTCGTGAATACTCCACTTTTCAGCAGAGGGTTTCCATTGCCACATTTCTTCCGGAAATTCTTTTAATGCCTCTACTAAAAAATGGTAGGCATTTCCGTACGATTCGATAAGAGTGTTACGCTCTTGTTTTGTCATGGCAGGTGAATTTAAAAATAAAGAAAGCAGAGATGAATCATCTCTGCTTTTAAAAATTTAGAAATAATACTTTATCAACTATAAAGCACAGTCATTTCTAACACTTTACTAATGAGTGATTCGAAAATGATTTTGCCATCGGTGTTGAATAAAGCTTTCTCAGATGCACGTTCCGGATGCGGCATCATACCAAATACATTTTTCCCCACATTGCATATTCCGGCAATGTTATCAATAGAGCCATTGGGATTCGACTCAGTTTCTATATCGCCATATTCATCGCAATATTTGAAAAGAATCTGGTCGTTATCATAAAGCGATTTCAATGATTCTTTATCGCAATAGTATCTTCCGTCTCCATGCGCAATAGGAATTTTTAAAACTGCTTTTTCATCAATTTTGCAGGTAAGAAGAGTTTTTGATGTTTGATGCTTTAAGTAAACATTTTTGCATTCGTACTTCATGCTTTCGTTACGAAGCAAAGCGCCCGGCAGCAAATGCGATTCGCATAAAATCTGAAAGCCGTTGCACACACCCAAAACTTTTCCTCCGTTGTTTGCAAACGGAATAACCGCTTCCATTACCGGAGAAAAACGGGCAATAGCCCCTGTCCGCAGATAGTCACCATAACTAAATCCACCTGGGAGAATGATGCAATCATCTGTGGTGAAATCAGTAAGGTCAGTTTCTTTATGCCAGATGTAACGCGCTTCGCAACCCATTACTTCTTTTACCACATGATACATGTCTTTATCGCAATTAGAACCAGGGAAAACCACAATACCAAATTTCATAAATGACGTTTTAAAAGAGATTGAATAAAGGAAGAAATTGTCCTGCTAATACCAGCAAAATTAAAATTATGTGAATGACTTCCGAAACCAGCTTACTTTTTATTTGTGCTAATACTAAACATGCAATAATACTTAGAGGAACAGCTAAAAATACAAAGTGGCTCAAACTGATTTGCTGTTGCAGTGCAAATGAAACACCCGTAAAAACTATAAACAGAACCAACAGGGTAGAAAACTTGCGCACCTGTATAAGGCTGGAGTATAATGCCGAAGGAAGCATAACCAGCAACCCCAACCCAACCATAAAGATAGATCCAATTAAAGCCCAGTCAACATAACTCATTACTGTTGGCTGAAGCCAGCCGCTGTTATGCCGGCTCAATAAATCTGAAAACAGAAACCCGGTGTAGTCGTTCCAGAAATAATAAGTGAATATCATAATAAGAGGCGAAAGAAATCCGAGCCAGACAATAAGCCACTCTCGGTAAACAAACGGGCGAAGAGAAGCCACACCTATGTATGCAAAAATGATAAAGATTACTGATGGAAAATAAAACAGTGATGCAACACCAACTAAAAAACCAATATCAAAAATATCGGAAGTGGCTTTTTCCTTTTTGAAAAGACCGAAGATTTTTCCAGTGCAAAGAAGCAGAAAGGTAATGGCTATGGAAGCCGGAGAAAGCAAAATACTCTCTTTAAAAAATGAACTGAAAATGATAAACAATAACCCACCGATGTAGCTCTTTCTAGATAGGATTTTATTGTCGTTTACAACTTGATTGATAAAAAGCGATTGCAGAAAGCACAGAATTGCCGACAAAATTAAGCTGAGTAACAAATAGTTTTGAGAAATATTTTTAAGAAATGCGAAAAGAATTTTACTGAGCGGCTCGCGGTGTTCAAAAACAAAACCCGAATAGACAGGAATAAAAGCAAAGGCGATTCTAAACAACACCAAATAAAAAATGTAGAAAATTACTACGGAAGGATTATTGGATTTAAAAAAAGAAACCAAGCGTTTATTTGTTATGAGTTAATCAAAATGTAAGCTTTACTAAACACAGCGCGTTGCCTTTGTAACTTGGTATAACCACTTCGCTTGGCGAAACCTGTTTCCCCATTTTAGGCAGCAACATCAAATCTTTATCTTCCTGATTTAAAATAGTTTCGCGGCTACTTTTTCCAATGCTGCTTAAAACGTATGTATTCAAAACTCCCGAAGTAGATACATCATCTAAATATATGAACCGAAGTTTTTCTTTTTCATTCATAACAAGAAAAGAAGAATACACTCCGTTATCATCTTCACTTGCTTGCTTCTTACGCATTACTTCGCTCCACTCCAGCACACCGTTTGGGTTAATTGAAAAGGAAATAATATCGTTGAATTGAAAAATTTCGGAAGTGCGATAACTATTATAACCTGGTTGAACACCTATACCCACAGGTATCTCACGTGTATCTTTAATGAACGATTCAGCAATAATGAGAGCACCACCATCATTACGAAGAACTGACTTCCTGATATTAAAAGTGTATAAGCTTTTGTTGGTTACATTTTCTCTGCCCGTAAGTTCGGCAATGAAATCTTTTGAAAACGGGGTGTAATTTATTTTTACAGGTGTGCCGTTGGCGGGATCGAAACTTGAATACACAAAACCATTGGCAACTTCTTCATCGCGTTCTTTGTCGTCATAGAAAGCAGTCATTACTAAGTTGCCATTCTTGTTGTCAATCTCAAACCACGGTTCACCAAAAATTGCTTTTGCTGTGGAAACACTGTAGTTAGAGAAATCACCGGCACTGCTTACATGCAAAACATCATAACTACTTCCAATCTCCTTTGGTTCCGGCTTCAGAATAAGAAATGTATTCCCATTATTATCAATCAGCGATTTTGAATTTTCTAACTCCCCCTCATCTCTGCTTACCGGAATTATTTTGTTGTAAAGCACTTTCAAACCGCGGTCTAAGCACATCAGTTTCATTACATCTACTTTTCCATTGGCGAAGAAAGGATAGTAAATCATCAGCGATGATTGATCTATGGATGGTTTGAAGCGAAGGTTTGAAGCCACCAAATCTTTTCTGTCGAGAATGGAATCAATCATAATCGGTTTTCCAATCTCCATAAATTTAGAATTAACGGGCTGCGCATACAGCACCGAATATTTTCTATCCTGTTGCAGATAGAAAATAACTGCCCCTGTTTTATTGAGCATAACATATTGCAGCAGTCCATTCTGGTTTTTAAAATCAATTGTTTTAGAAGTAACCAAGCGCATACTGTTATCAAATACATCAATTACATCCTGTGCGCCATAAAGCCGCAGCACAATACCATCATTGTTTTTGCCTATCAGTTTGAATTTGCCGGTTTTGGCGGGCAACTTGGATGGATTGGAAATTTCAATTGCGGGTTGCGCAACTAATGAAAGTGAAATGAAAAGAATTGAAAGTGATGCAAGAAAGTTCATTCGCTCAAAACTAATAAATAGGTTGGCAAATAATTTTCTGCACCTGCAGAGTGTCCGCTTCACCACACTGCGCTAGTAAACTGAGAGAATAAAATCAACTTACTGCTTTAACCTCGGATCCATCGCATCCGTCAACCCATCGCCTATAAGATTAAAGGTGGTAACGGTAATAAATATGGCAAAGCCCGGGAAAATAGCCAGCCACCATGCCTGTGGAATCTGCCGCGCATAAGAAAGAAGCTGTCCCCAAGTAACAGTGTCAGCAGGACCAAGACCGAGAAAAGATAAAGTGGATTCGGTAAGAATTGCTCCGGCAATTCCGAATGCAATAGAAATTAAAACTGGAGAAAGAGCATTAGGAATAGCATGTTTAAAAAGAATATGCGCATTAGAATATCCCAATGAATTGGCGGCTTCAATGTATTCGAGGTTGCGCACCTTTAAAAGCTCGGCACGAATAAAACGTGCAATGCCTGTCCAACCTGTTAAACCAATAATCCCCATAATGACATAAAGATTTGGCTTACGCACAATAGAAATGATAAGAAGGATTAGGAATAAAGTTGGAATAGAGTTGAGTACTTCTATTACTCTCATAATAATTAAGTCGAACGGCACAGCTATCTGTTTGCCGAGGAAAGAAATTTTCTTGAGCGGAAGAACCATTAGGTTTCCAACTACCATTACCCCTGCAAAAATTAAAAGGCTGATACCAAGTTGAAGAAATCCATCGCCTAAAGATTTCCCCAAGGCATCGGTAATATCATAGGAACGTGCCCCAAATGCATAAAAGAAAGCGAAAAATAAAAACAGTAAATTTCCCCACAGACGCACCCGCGATACCTGAAAGTTTTCATCGCCATAAAAACCTGCGAGTGAGCCGAGCAGAATACCAATGATGGAAGCAATAAGCATGGAAACAATTCCCACCGTCATTGCAATTTTAGTTCCGTGAATCATGCCCGCTAACACATCGCGTCCTAATTCATCAGTTCCAAACCAATGTTTCCATCGGGCAGATGGAACATTCTGTTCATCAAAAGGACCTTTGGAGTGAATGTTATTGTCGTCCTGATTCATTGGCAAATATGGCACAGGAGGAAACACCGCCATGTCATATTGCAGCTTTTTCCAATCCACATTTTGAAACTGCTGTTGAAATTCGCCAATACCAAAACCAACTGCAAGTTCTTTCAATACAGGGAAATATGTTTCGCCTTTGTACTTACAAACCAATGGTTTTTCATTGGCAAGAAACGGAGCCAGCACCGCAACAATGGCAAGCATAATTACAATGTAAAGCGAAATAACAGCGGTCTTCTTCTTACGAAATTGCTTCCACACAAAAGCCCAATAGCCTTGCTCATTTTTTTTCTTCGCTATATCTTCTGCCATTTCTATCACTTCTTAGAATATGAAATTCTTGGATCCACTACTGCGTATAAAATATCGGAAACCAAATAGCCCACCAAGGTAAGGATGGCAGCAAACATGGTATTGGTCAAAATCATCGGGTAATCTTTTTGAAGGACAGCTGCATACGTTATCTGCCCCAAGCCCGGAATGGTAAACAGGAACTCGAGAATGATAGAGCCACCAATCAATGCCGGAAAGAACGATGCAAAAATTGTAATGATGGGCAGCAATGAATTACGGAACGCATGTTTCCAGATTACTTTGTTTTCTGGTAATCCTTTTGCGCGGGCAGTACGGATGTAGTCTGCCCCCAACACGGTAAGCATAGAGCCGCGCATTTGTCGAGATAAGTAAGCGAAACTTGCATACGATGCAATAATAAGCGGCAACGCTAAATGATAAGCAAGGTCACCAAGTTTATAGAAGAAGCCGTCATCCCACACCGCATCACCCAAACCAAACGGAGGAAAAATTTCTACATAATCGGGACTACATAAAAAGAAAATTGCCATTGTTCCAATCCAGAAAACAGGAAGCGAATAAGTGATAAACAAAGCCACCGTCATTCCCGAATCGTAAGCCGAGCCTTTGCGAACCGCCAACGAAATTCCGAGAGGTATTGAAATAATGTATTCAATAACGATTACCAGAATACTTATGAGCATGGTAATCCAAAGTCCATCCCAGATTACACTCTTTACCGGGCGCTTGGTAAAATATGAAATACCGTAGTCGCCTCTTATAAATCCTTTGCCCAAAGTAGGGTCGGTTTCTTCGCCAAACCATATTGCTTCGCCAAACAACCAGCGGTGATATTGATTATGCGTTCCGCTCCATTGAATTTTCGGCACGTATCTTTTCCAAACGGTGGCTTCGCTTTTCACTTTGTTGTAAGCGGCTTCTGTGGCTTCTGTCTTTTCTCGTATTTCAGAAAGATTGGGAGCTAGTGCTGCTTGTTTTTTCAAATCGGCAAATAAACCAGTAAGCACTACGTCTTCATGATGAATCAAAATTTTTGCAGCCGTGTTTCTCAGTTCAATCAGCGCATCGGCATTGGTAGAATCTTTCTTGGTTGAAATAATTGCAAACTCCAACGCCTTCATTTGGTGGTAGTAATTTTCGATTTGCTGCCAGTTGCCGTGGTCGTAAACCAGACGGTCTAACATTTCGCGGTGATTTTTTGAAGGGATACGAATAAGTGTATCGTTTTGAGCGGAGTTGGTAAACGAGAAATAAAACACCGGCAAATCCAATCCGAGTTTGTGGCGCAACTCACGGTAAGAACGCTCGGTTGCCAGTTTATCCGATGCCTGACCTTCGGCACTGCTGCGGCTCAACATGGTTTCGGCAGGGTCCCCCGGTGCAGCGGCAATTAAAATAAAAGTTAGCAGCGAAATAATAAAGAGAGTAGGAATAAATATGAATATCCGTTTCAGGATATATCCGAAAAGTGGAAACGAAATACTTGCAAAGAAAAATTTCTTGCCCGTCTCTGTTTTCCCTGACTTGGTTTCTACTTCTACCGGTTTCATTAAACTGTATGCTTAATTGTTTTGCTCCAGTTTAAAAGATGCCTCGTTAAATCCGGGGCGAACAATAAATGTTTCAGTATTCGTGAAACGTTTGCTGATAGCAATTTTTTCTTTCGGGCTCCAAATGAAAATGTAAGGAACCGCATCATGAACTTTCACTTGAAATTTGCGGTAAAGGTCGTTACGCACATCATCATTTAATTCTCCACGAATATCTTCAATCAGTTTATCTGTTTCTGCATTTCCAAAATAAACGTAGTTACTACCGCCATTGATTGCTTCAGTATGCCAAATCTGCTTCGGGTCATCAGGATTCGGTGAACCAATCCATGCACCATAAAACATTTCAAAATCATGTTTCGTCTGATTTTCGATATAGATACTCCACTCTTGCGGCACTACGTCCACATTGATTCCCACCTGGCGACAAGCTTCTTTAAAAATGAGCGCTGCATCTCTGCGGGTGTCGTTACCTGCATTATAAGTAAAGATGATATTGAATTCGGTTTGCTGACCGTTTATTTTTTTGTC
>JBKJJB010000112.1:0-3904 GCA_046598235.1 Chitinophagales bacterium | reverse complement strand
CACCAAGCGAACAAATAACAATGGGGGCATCACCTTTTTTATGAATATCTATTTTCTGTTGCTCGCGGTATTTAATTCCCTGAGCAGTTCCGGTAGCGGGAATTACCTGCATTCCTGTGGCTGAAGATTGATGAGGAATTTTTGGAAAATCTGAACGATTAGAACTCGGATGACAATAGTATGTTCTTCCACCCGAAAAATAATCTGTCTGCTTTGCGAATAACTGCAACATTAAATCGAAAGGAGTGAAGCCGATGCCAAGCAGCATGGCATCATCGCGATAATATGGAAAAACAAAATCTTGTGGCTTTAATTGAAAGGCTGCTGCGAGTTGAATGGCTTCGTGTCCGCGCGAAGTGGCGTGAACATATTTAGAGCAAAGATCTTTTCGTTCTTCATATAATTCTGTCATCGCTTTGGCAGTACACATTAAGCGATAAGCTTTCAGAAAAATTTCTTTTGAAGAGCGCATTTGCTACAAAGAAACTATTTCACTTCAAAATCAAAAACCTTTTCGTTTTCGAGGAAACCCTCTAAGCGGTCACCAATTTTTACTGCGCCTACTCCGGCAGGCGTTCCCGTAAAAATTAAATCGCCTGTTTGCAAAGTGAAAAATTGCGAAGCATAAGCAATTATTTTTTCGAAAGGAAACATCATTTCATTTGTGTTTCCTGTCTGAACTTCAACATCATTCAACTTTAAGCTAAAATTTATTCCATCATTCCATTTTTCCATCATTCCAACTTTTCGAAACTCTCCAATTACAGCACTATTATCAAATGCTTTTGCTATTTCCCAAGGCAAGCCTTTTGATTTTTGCTGAGTTTGCAAATCGCGCGCAGTAAAATCAATGCCTACGGTTACTTCATCAAAATACTTTTTCGAAAATTTTTCATCAATGTATTTTCCTTGCTTACAAATTTTTAAAACCAATTCAGTTTCGTAATGCAAATCGCGTGTCCACTCAGGATAGTAAAATGGTTTATTGTCTTTCAGCAAAGCAGTTTGTGGTTTTAGAAATATGACCGGCTTATCGGGAATTTCGTTATTCAATTCCTTAGCGTGCTCGCTATAGTTACGACCAATGCATATTATTTTCATTTTAAAAAGGTTAATGGTTATTTGTGAATGGTTAATAGTAAAATGCAAAATTGCTTGGAAGTGAATCCTTTCAGCTATTAACTAATAACCATTAACTATTCACTTATTAAATTTACTCATCGCTCTTTCAATTCCTTCAAACATAAAACTGTTCACTCCTTCGCAGGCAACCTTAATTCTTTCATCTAAAGTTTTTATTTCCTCTACCCCCCACTTGCCAAGAACATAATCAACTTGCTTTCCTTTTGAAAACTCATTCCCAATTCCGAAACGCAGTCGCGCATAATTTCCATTTCCCAGTATAGCATCAATATCTTTCAGTCCGTTATGCCCTCCGTCACTTCCTTTCTGTCGAATGCGAATGGTGCCGAATGGAATAGCTAAATCATCCAATACAACTAAAACGTTTTGTTGTGGAATTTTTAATTCATTCATCCAATATCTCACCGCTTTGCCGGAGAGATTCATATAAGTAGTTGGTTTAATGAGATAGATACTTTTTCCTCTGCTTCTGTATTCGCAGAAAAAAGCATGACGTTCTAATTGAAATGCCGCCTTGTTCAGCTTTGCTAATTCATCAGCAATTCTGAAACCTATATTATGGCGCGTGTTCTCGTATTCTTCTCCAATATTTCCCAAACCTGCAATTAAAAAACTCATGGTGCTAAAATGCAAAAGTGATTTGTGATTAGTGAATAGTGTTTAGAAAAAATAGTACGCCCCGCAAATTTGCAGGGCGCACTATACTTGTATTACCAATTAACTAATCTACTAATTAACCAATAACTATTGCTTTACTTTTTCTTATCATCCTTCTTGTCATCTGCCTTTGCATCAGCAGGGGCAGCCGGACCAGCAGCCGGAGCAGCAGCAGCAGCCGGAGCAGCAACTTCTACCACAGTACGAGGTATCATCACTTTCGCAAAAGGATTCATGGGAGCGTGCAGAATAGTAACTCCGGGAATCTGAAGGTCCTTAATTCTTTTAATAGAACCCAAATCCATATCGGTAACATCTACTTCAATAAAGTTTGGTAAATCTTTAGGAAGAGCAAGAATGCTTAATCTTTTGAATGCCTGTTCAAGTTTACCACCAAGGATAATTCCCTTAGGAGTGCCGTTCAGTTTCAACTGAACAGAAACTTTCACTTTTACATTGTCAATTAATTCCTGAAAGTCAATGTGCAGCAATTCATCTTTTACAGATTCAAACTGCAAATCTTTTACGATTGCTTTGTAAATTTTTCCATCCACAGTAATCTCTGCCAAACGAAAGTCGGGCGTGTAGATTAGTTTGCGAAAAGAAGTTACAGGAGCATAGAAATTTAAGGTTTCTTTGCCACCATAAAGATTACAGGGAACGTTTCCTGCCCTGCGCAGTGCACGCGTAGCCTTCTTACCTAATTCGGTTCTTGGCGTGCCGTTGATTGCGATTGTTTCCATTTGTTTACTTTGATTTATTTGATTTAATGATTAAAAGATTTTACTTTTTTATTTTCCTAATTCCTAACTCCTATTTCCTTCCTCCTACACCGACCCGGTTAAGAACAAAGAATTAATACTCTTGTGTTCGTGCGTGTTTCGGATTGCCTGTGCAAATAACTTGGCTACGCTCAACACTTTTATTTTTTTCGATTTATGTTTTACGGGAAGCGAGTTGGTCACAATTAGTTCTCTCAGTTTGCTTTTTTCAATATTCTCATACGCCTTACCGGATAAAACAGGATGCGTACAAATTGCTCTTACACTTTTAGCGCCTCTTTCCATGATAAGGTTTGCTGCGTTACAAAGTGTTCCTCCCGTATCTACCATATCATCTACCAGTACTACATCTTTGCCTTCTACATTCCCTATCAAAGTCATCTCGGCTACTTCGTTGGCTTTTTTGCGGTACTTATCGCATATCACCATTTCGGCATTAAAGTGCTGCGCATAAATTCTGGCGCGTTTTACACTACCTACATCGGGCGAAGCAAAGCAGAGGTTATTCCATTTTTGCTTTTGAATATAAGGCAAAAATATAGCAGAGCCGTTTAAGTGGTCGAGCGGAATATCGAAAAAGCCCTGAATCTGTCCGGCATGTAAATCCAAAGTCATTACACGGTCTGCTCCGGCTGCTGTCAGTAAATTGGCAACTAATTTTGCTCCGATACCAACTCGCGGTCTGTCTTTTCTATCCTGACGGGCATATCCAAAGTAAGGAATAACGGCTGTGATATATTCTGCCGATGCTCGTTTAGCTGCATCAATCATCATTAGCAACTCCAGCAGATTATCAGCCGGAGGGTTGGTGTTTTGAATTATGAATATGAAAGAGCCGCGAATAGATTCTTTAATTTCGGGTTGAAACTCACCATCACTAAATCGAAGAACGTCCATTTTGCCCAGTGGCTGACCATAGTGATCTGAAATATCTTCTGCCAGATATTTTGTGGCAGAACCGGAAAAAAGTTTTACGTCCGTGGTCAGTAACATGAGGGTGCCTTTTAAAAAAGGACTGCAAAGATAATTTTAGAACTGAAAAAGGGAAATGCCCGAATAGGAAATTAGGGCATAGGGAATTGGGGAGTTGGAATTGACACTCATATTTCATCGTTTGCCAAGTGCCATACTCAGTGTATTCAACAGGTTCACCATATTATACTGTTTACTTTCCCTCCTGCTGCTGCCTCCTGCTTTCCCTTCTACCTCCTCCTCCTCACGTACATATTCACGGTATAAACTTTCGGAGCCGCAATTACCACAGCTAGTTTCAAATCCAAATCTTTCGCTACCGCTTTGGCTTCTTTCAGTTCTTTGAAAAA
>JBKJJB010000314.1:0-4808 GCA_046598235.1 Chitinophagales bacterium | reverse complement strand
ACAAACTCGCCAAGCAATCTTTCAATACAACCACCAACGAAGATTCTTTCTCTTTCGATGCAAAAAAATATCCTGGAGTAAAGCTGGTAGACCTACGCTAAACATTTCTCGTTTGTTATTCTTTCCCTTTATTTGCTTCTATTAAACATCTTGGATATGAGTTACGATTTAATAGTA
The DNA here is from genome assembly GCA_046598235.1 of Chitinophagales bacterium. Lineage (GTDB taxonomy): Bacteria > Bacteroidota > Bacteroidia > Chitinophagales > LD1 > Bog-950. The sequence goes on along the minus strand of JBKJJB010000314.1, from coordinate 4,631 downwards.
ATAGGAAGTGGACCTGGTGGATATGTAGCTGCCATCCGCGCTTCGCAACTTGGTTTAAAAACCGCAGTAGTAGAGAAAGAAAATCTTGGAGGCATTTGCCTCAATTGGGGATGTATTCCTACTAAAGCATTGCTTAAGAGCGCGCAGGTTTTTGAATACATAAATCATGCAGCAGATTACGGCATTACAGTTGGTTCTTCTAAAGCTGATTTCAATTCTATTATTAAAAGAAGCAGAGGAGTGGCAGATGGCATGAGCAAGGGTGTTCAGTTTTTGATGAAGAAAAATAAGATTGATGTAATAAGCGGAATCGGGAAACTGAAGAAGGGAAACAAAGTAGATGTAAAAGATGCTGCAGGAAAAGTAACGGAACATATTGCCAAACACATCATACTTGCTACTGGTGCTCGAAGCAAAGAGTTGCCGAATGTAAAACAGGATGGAAAAAAAATAATCGGCTATCGCGAAGCGATGAGTCTTCCTTCGCAACCGGAAAGTATAGTAGTAATGGGTGCAGGTGCTATAGGAATGGAGTTCGCTTATTTCTATTCTACCTTAGGAACAAAAGTAACGGTGGTGGAATTTCTTGATGCTGTTCTTCCACGCGAAGACAAAGATATTTCGAAAGAAGCAGAGAAGATTTTTAAGAAGAAGGGAATTGATATTCGCACTTCTACTTCGGTAGAAAAAGTAGATACCTCAGGTAAAAAGTGTATCGTGTCGGTAAAATCAAAAGATGGAAAAACCGAAACCATTGAATGTGATGTTGTGCTCTCCGCTGTAGGTATTGCCGCTAATATTGAAGGCATTGGGTTGGAAGAAGTTGGAGTGAAAACAGAAAAAGGATTAATAGTAGTGGATGAATTTTATAAAACTAATGTGCCAGGAGTTTATGCCATTGGTGATGTAGTGAAAGGACCTGCATTGGCACATCTCGCTTCTGCCGAAGGAATTACCTGTGTAGAAAAAATTGCAGGCAAGAATCCAGAAACAATTGATTACGGTAATATTCCAAGCTGTACCTATTGCATTCCCGAAGTAGCCAGTGTAGGATTAACAGAAGAAGAAGCAGTAGCAAAGGGCTTTCAAATTAAAGTAGGTAAATTTCCTTTTAGTGCATCGGGCAAGGCAAGTGCATCCGGTGCCAAGGAAGGTTTTGTAAAAGTAGTTTTTGATGCAAAGTATGGCGAGTGGCTCGGCTGCCACATGATTGGTTCTAATGTAACCGAACTGATTGCCGAAGCAGTAACCGCTCGTAAATTAGAAACTACCGGTCACGAAATCATTAAATCAATTCATCCGCACCCAACCATGAGCGAAGCTATTATGGAAGCCACCGCTGCTGCCTTCGGAGAAGTGATTCATTTGTAAGTAACATGATTAAACAATTATTGAGATGAAGTATCCATTATTAGTAAGTAGTCTTTTTTTTCTTGCTGCCTGCTCTACACCGCAAAAAGCAATTCTGCAAACCTGGAAGATTACAGATGTTCAGTTTCTTGATTCTTTAAATACCCTTTCTGAAAAACAGAAAGACATTATTACCTCTAAACTGAAGAACGATATACAGTTTACTTTTTTAGCTGATAGTGCTTACCAGATTTTAAGCGGCACTGAAGTGATAAACGGCAAGTGGTGGTTTAGTGCAGATAAGAAAACTCTTTTTACAACTACAAAAGAGAATACTGTTTCATCTAAAATATATGAGTTGAAAAAGAAAGGTTTTAAGTTTGAATCAGCCGGAGAAGATATGAATCAATCATTCCTCTTCACTTGCATTCCTTTTGTTACAGATAAGAAGTAACATCCACTATTTTCCATTCGTTTTCTATTTGCAGAAAGCCGAAAAATTTGCGGTCAAGATATTTTTGAGATACAAAAATCACTTCCATCACTAACATCTTTCTTCCATCAGGTTGATCTAACTCAAATACACGTGCGTATTCTCTCGACTCAATATCCTTATTCCATTTATTAAATACATCGGCTGTAATGCGCAACACGTTTCTATCAAATTTATTCTTTGCATTAAACACAGCATAGCCAAACTTGAGCGAATCGGGACCACGGTAAACAACAAGCGATGCCAAACGATTGTAATCTTTCGCAGCGCAGGCTTCAAATGCCTCATCTAAAACTGCTGACACTACGGGTATCAGCGTAGTATCGGCATGAGGAAGGTCAATGGTATGTACAGAAGTAGGCACACTTGCTGTATCAGTATTAACCGGCAAAAGAGTTTGTTTCTTTTGGTAGCTCTTCCAGCCAAAGAAACCCGCAACACCTGCCAATACAATAACTGCCAAAACAATAAGGATGATTTTATTTCTCATGCCGCGCAAATATATCCGATTCGTACTGGTATTAAAGCTGTTTTTCCATTGTATAATGCGGAATATTCACCTCTGTAAATTCATCGCTCACAATATTGTATCCCATCTTTTCGTAAAAAGCAACTGCCACTTTGCGGGCATTACAATACATAATAGCAAAGCCGTTTTCCTTTGCATACTTCTCAGCAACTTCTGCCAATTGTCTACCTAAGCCTTTACTTTGAAAAGCATCATCAACCGCCACCTGTCGCATTTTCATTCTTCCCTCCTCTCCTTTTGTAAGTGTGAGGCAGGCAAAAATTTTCTCTCTATCAAACAATCCAAAATGTATGTCTTCTTTATCTTTCTCTAATTCAGCTTTGGTAAATTCGAGATTGAGTGGTTTTCTTAATACCCGATAACGAAGCGCAAGTGCCTTGGTGTATTCATCGGAGTGGTATTTGAAGATTCGTATGCTGTATGCCATTGCTACCGTTAATTGGAAAGAAATTATGGAAGATTTAATATGAATTTCTAAAAATATTCTACTTTCGAATCAAAATTAAAACCATTATGAAAAAAATCTTTTTTATCTCGTCTATCGTTGTTGCATCACTGAGTACTATAAATGCACAAAGTAACGAAACCAAAACTGAGCCGATTCTTAAACCTGCTCAGCTAAAGCAATTACCCGATGCACGCGCTAAAGAAAAAGTAGCGGAAATTGCAACGTTGTGTGCTCTCAAGCCAGAGCAAACTACCAAACTAACCAATGTGTATGTTGATTATTTTATAAAAAGCGATGCTTTGAAAGCAACGAAAGCTACTGCTGATGTAAATGAATACAAAAAGCAAATTACAGCCTTAAAAGCTGAGCGCGATGCTGCTTTAAAAACAATTCTTACTTCCGACCAAGTAAAAACTTTGCAACAAGCAAAGAAAGAAATAGAAGCCACCAAAGACGGTGCTGCTAAGCCACGTAATTAATAGACTTGAGTAGCACGTTTACCAAAGCGGTTAGCGTGCTACAACAATCTCATGAAATTACCGGGTTCAAATACAACCAAATACCTCGCATACCTCCTTGCTATCTCCATCTTGATATTGGTAGCATTTAATGCTTTTGTATCCTTCCAACTTCACAAAGGCATAGCAAAATCAGTTGACAACCCCGATCGTTGGCCCGTAGGGTCATATGCTTATGATTCTGTAATAGGTATAGACTTTTCTTCTAATATTTCAGCTCGTATGCCCAACGGTAGCTTTTATGTAAAGAGCCACCAACTGGGGTATAGAATTGGAGAGCATGAAGATTCAGTTTCTTATCAGCCCAATGGTATTTTATCATTAGGTTGTTCATTTACTTATGGCGATGAAATAAATTCAGAACAAACCTTTACTCAACTTATTGCAGATAGCCTACAATTACCGGCTTACAACTATGGCATCTGTTCTTTTTCGTATGCCCACGCGCTGCTAAAAGCTCAAAAGCTAAAAGCTGAGGGTGTATTGGATAAACTAAAACCCAAATACGTGTTACTGGGTTGTTGGAATGAGTTGCCTAATCGCTCACGCTCTCCCTTCCCTCCGATGACATCAGGAGACTTACCCTTTGCATGTGCTTATTTTGCAAAATGTAACGAAGGTACTTGTGTGCAGCCACCTCCTTTAAACACCAGCTATATTCCCGAAATGGTAGAATTGTATCGCAGGGAAGGAACCGCACTAACCTTTAAAAAGTTCAGTAAGATATTTATGCTGGTACCGCAATACCTTCGCGATAGAATGACTAATACCCGTTTACAGGAACAACTGCAAGCAAACGCGGCAGATAATCAAGTCACCAATTTCGATATTTACGATTATTATTTTACCAATATTGAAAATACCTTTTCGGCTTACGGAAGCCGGATTGTTGTATTGCTTATGTCAGTTACATTAGATGAACAGCCGGATGAGGGGCTTAAAAACGCTTTAGCTAAACACCCGCAAATTATGCTTGTAAACGGACATAAGGCGTTGGAAAAATATCAAGTACCGCTTTCTGATTACGTAAATATTCACCCACAGCCGCTGGCTCACTTAGCGTATGCCCACGAAACAGTTGATTTTATAAAGTTGTTAGAGAATAAGAAACTGCTAACGGGCAACACTGCTAATACGAATCAATAGACCTCTTCGGAAAATCACCCTTCGGCTACGCTGCCAATGACACATCGCTAAGTTACCTGATAATCAAGCAGTTTAAAATTGTGTTTGTTTGCGAGTAGGGTTAGTAATTTAATTTCACGGGTCTTCAGTTTGGCTTCATATTTTTTT
>JBKJJB010000298.1:0-6456 GCA_046598235.1 Chitinophagales bacterium | reverse complement strand
GGTGTCGGTCAAAAAAAACTGAACATTGCTGGCGGCATCGCCACCCAGGTCGTAGAGTATTCCTCCGACTCCATGTTCATTATCAATTTTTATTTCGTCAATGTAGTCGGCTTTTTTAGTGTGTTTGAACGCCATCTTATGCGCGTCTTCCACTAACTTCTCCAAACTCATTGTATCGTTAATGTCTTTGTAAGTAAGATTTACAACTCCATTTAGCGAAGGGAAATAAACGTTGAGCCAGCATTGATCGTTTTTAATTTTTTGCCCGAAGTAAGTGCTGTCGTGTTCTACTTTAGCATAAACCGGTTTCTCAAACTTGAAAGGACAATCTGTTGGATTATACAATTCATATTTTCTTTCCGGAAAAATTACGCGCGGATATGATTTAGGTTTGGGTGTGTAGTCGCCATGACAACCAGTTGACAAGAGGCAGTAGGCAATTGGCAATAAAATCCAAAAAGGAATTTTTCTTCTCTTGTCAATTGTCAATTGCATATTGTCAACTTTGATTTTCATTGGTAATTTTCACTTTTTCAATCCTGTTATTCAGCACAGATACAATTGTAAATTTGAAATTCAGTAATTTCAATTCTTCTCCATTTTTAGGAATGCGCCCTGCAATTTCTAGCATTAAACCAGCGAGAGTTTCTGCTTCACCTCTTGTTTCGGTAAAAGTATCTATGTCAATTTCCATTAAGCGGCAAGCATCTACTAATTGTGTTTTACCGTCAAACAAAAAATTCTTTTCATCCAGTTTTTTGAATCCAGTTTCTGTGGCTTCATCAAACTCGTCAGTAATATCACCCACTACTTCTTCAATAATATCTTCCAGCGTAATAATACCCGATGTGCCTCCGTATTCATCTACCACTACTGCCAGGTGTTTCCTGTTGTGCTGAATTTCGCGGAGCAAATCGTCAATCCTTTTTGTTTCAGGTACAAAGAAGGGTTCGCGCACCAAACTCTGCCAACCAAAAGTTGCGTCTTGGTTTTGGTGCTCAACCAAATCTTTGATATTTAGTACACCCACAATGTTGTCGGGGTTTTCCTTATACACCGGATAACGCGAATAGCCGTTCTCTTTCAGAAAGGTCATCAATTCGGTAAAATTAAATTCATAATCAATAGAAGCTACTTCAGTGCGCGGGCGCATTACCTGCTTCACCATTATGTTTCCGAAGTGAACAATTCCTTTTAAAAGTTTCGCATCCTGTTTCGATTCTTTTTTCTCTACCGTAATTTCAATTGCTTTATTTATTTCTTCAATATCTACTTCGGCATTATATTTTTTCAATCTTCTTTCCAAAACCTTTGTTGATTCTACCAGCACATAATTTATTGGCTGAAAAAATTTGGTGAGTACACCAAACACCTTGCTCATTGCTCTGGCAATTTTCAATTTGTTATGTGTGGCATACACTTTCGGAGTGGCTTCGCCAAACAGCACCAGAAAAAAAGTAACTACGATAAGGTTCCAAAGAAACTCAAACACATAACCGGGAATTACATAATTGACAAACGGCAAAGAGAGTAACTGTATGGCTAAATCGTTGAACACCATCATTTGCTTGGTAACAAAATAAGAGGTGACAATCACTCCAATATTTACCATGTTATTGGTAATTAAAATGGTGGAAAGCAGATACCGCGGTTTATCAAGCAGCTTGGCTATACGATTATCTGCTGCATCTTCACTTGATCGAAGTCCGGCAACTTCGGCATTAGAAAGCGAAAAGAATGCAATCTCCGAAGCGGACATAGCAGCCGAAACCACCAAAAACAAAGCAATCATACAATTTGCCAGTAGAATAGCATTTGTAGGGGCATTGAAAAAAACCTGTAGCAAAATAGAATGTGAAACGGGACTACTATCCAATGTATAAAGTTTATAAAGAAAGAATCCCCCGAGTACTCGGGGGATTCAAAAAATTATTATTCAAAAAAATTAAAATGGCAAGTCATCATCTGCTGCCGATGTAGTTGCAGGTGCTTCTTCGGTAACAGATGAGGCAGAAGATGAAGAATAATTTCCTCCTCCACCAGTTCCATCTTTCTTGCTATCCAACATTTTAAATCCTTCAACAACTACTTCTGTTATATAGCGCTTGTTGCCGTCTTTATCATCATAAGAACGCGTTTTAATTTTGCCTTCTATGTGTACCAAGCTACCTTTCTTTAAATACTTTTCTGCTACCTCAGCAAGTTTCGGAAAGTTGATTTTAATGTTGTGCCAGTCTGTTTGTTCTACTTTATTTCCCTGACGGTCTTTGTAGCTATCATCTGTTGCAATTGTAAATTCGGCAATTGCACCACCGTTGTCGAAATGTTTGATAACCGGATCCTTGCCCAAGCGACCAATTAAAAATACTTTGTTAACCATGACTTTGATATTTAAGTGTGAATAATGAGAAGTCTAAATTAAAGAGTTTTCGAGTAAATACAAATGAATTGTTTTTGGGAAAGCGAATTGAGAAAGCGATTTCAATTTTACGCGCTTTGCTTTTGCTATTCGCAAAGTTGAAAATTTATTTGTTGAAATATGAATGAACCGAAAATGAATTTTGCGATGCGAAAGCATTTGAGAAATCGCTTTTGAATATGATTCAATTGCAAAATTTTGAGTGCCAAGATATTTCGAAACCGCTTCATGAAAATTTTTCTTCAACGGTTGTTGAGTTTCAATCATAGGCAACTCATACAAATTTTTCCAGATGTCGTTGCCTTCTCTTTTCTGAATCAAAATTTCTTTTTCATTTCTTATCACCAAATAATTGAAATAGCGGTTGGTGATTTTGGTTTTCTTGCTGCGAAACGGAAGTTCATTAATTTGATTTTCGTTTTTTGCAACACAAATTTTTTCGAAAGGACATTTATCACACTTGGGATTTTGCGGAATACAAACTGTTGCTCCAAAATCCATGATTGCCTGATTGTAACTGCCCGGAGTTTTTTCATCTATCAATTCCTGAGAAAGTTGCGCGAATTCCTTTTTCCCTTCGGTAGTATCGAAAGCAGTTTCTATTCCAAACACTCGCGACAGAACACGAATTACATTTCCATCTACTACCGCCTTTTTTTCTCCGAATGCAAATGAAGCAATAGCGGCTGCGGTGTAATCGCCTACGCCCTTTAACTTCTTCAATTCATCAAAGGTGTCGGGAAAATTTCCTTCGTAGTTTTGCTGAATGTTCTTGGCAGTTTCGTGCAAGTTTCTTGCACGCGAGTAATAACCCAATCCTTGCCAAAGCTTCATTACTTCATCTTCTTTGGCGTTTGCCAAATGCTTTACAGCAGGATATTTTTCTTTGAATCGCAGAAAATACGGAAGCCCTTGTTCCACTCTTGTTTGTTGCAAAATAATTTCACTTAGCCAGATGTAGTAAGGATTTTTTTCTCCTTTCCACGGCATTTCACGTTTGTTGTTATCCTTATTCCATTTCAGTAAAAGTGAAGCGAAGTCTTTTTTCAAACGAAGAATTACGGGATGGTAAAATTTATTTGTGTGGTAGAAGAAGTAGTGCTGTTATCGCTTAAAGTGAATGAAGTATTGGTAGTACTTGTCCAGTCTCCATTATAATTATAGATGTTTCCGTTTGCATCATACATCGCGTAGAGATAGTAAGTGCCGGGGTGCATGTAATTAAAAGTAAAGCTGTGATCATTTGAAGGAAGAATAACGTAACGCGAACGATATCTTAAGTTGGCAAAATTGGTAGTGAACCCTGAAATGAGAGGCTGCGTTGTAATAATCAGCAATACTTTTTTTGCGGCATCGGGTGAATAGCTTGGCAGATATGAATAGCTGATAACAGCCTGACCAAGATAGGGCTGATCACTTTCGGGATAAGGGTCGCCTCCAGTAGTTGAGTAGTAAATAGTTTCCTGTAAGCCACTAAATGTTGTAGAAAAATCTTTAGTCAAAGTTTTTTTAGGAAAACTAAAATGTGTAACCGCAGCTTGACACGAAGCAGTATCTTGCAACTTTGCAGACCACGACATGTGCAAAGTAGCGTTGGTTAGCGAGTTGCTCTTGTTGGTATACGATTTCATTATCAGGCTATCTTGCTTAAAAATCACTTCGGTATAAGCTCTGTTCTTTCCTTTAATAATTTCTGAAAAGCGATAATATGATTGCGATGAAGTTTCTGAAACACTATCCGCTAAAAAATAAGAGACTCTTGTCATACCCGCAAAAGAGCCTCCATTTCTAAAACACACTTTATATTGGTTGTTATATTTAGCAATGAAAAAAGACAGGTGAATATCATTCAGACTATCCAATTCATTTTTTGCAGAAATCTGATTTTCGGAAATTGGTCTAAAATCTACAATCCATTCGGGATAGCTACCAAGCCCTGTGGTAGAGGACACTGGTCCGTTCCATATTCCTTTCGCTTTATTCAGCAGTCCGAAACCCAAGGTATTTTCAATGGTGTTTGTAGTATCTACATCATCGGACTTTTTATCCTTATCGCAAGCAGATAACGCTACTACTAAAAAAACAATAAGGAAATACTTTTTCATATGAAGAGATATTTGGTGCAAAGGAGAAAATTTTTGTTTGAATAAATATTTTTCACCTTTATGTATGATTTCATTTTACCATTGCATCACTAACTAAAAGCCAGAGCGCATGAGAAAAATTGACATTGTTTCTAAAATATCTGACCTAACAGGAGTTCCTCAAACCGATGTGCTTATTACGCTCGAAGCCTTTTTTAAGGAAGTGAAAAATCAGGTGAAAACCGGTGAGAATGTTTATGTGCGCGGCTTCGGAAGTTTTATCGCAAAAAAGAGGGCGCAAAAAATAGGGCGGATAATCAGCCGTAACGAAGCCATCGTTATTCCCGAACATTATATTCCTGCTTTCAAACCAGCTAAAACTTTTATGGAGCAGGTGAAGAAATACAAACCCGAACCGCCTACGTTTTCTTGATTATAGAAAGGGAGTTTTTACAACTACCGCTTTTATAAGAGCGTTTCTGATTTCAATAAATATTTCAGAGCCGATCTTTGAGAATTCCGATTTCACATAACCCAAGCCAATTGCTTTATTCAGCGTGGGCGATTGTGTTCCCGAGGTAACTTCTCCTATTTCATTTCCTGCTGCATCTTTTATCTTGAAATGCTGGCGAGGAATTTTTCCTTTCTCAGGAATTTCAAAACCCACTAATTTCTTCTTCGCTCCATTGTCTTTTATCGCTTTGTGATAATCGCTCATCATAAATTTCTTGTTGAACTTGGTTATCCAACCGAGTCCTGCTTCGATAGGCGAAGTAGTATCATCAATATCGTGCCCGTAGAGACAAAATGCTTTTTCCAATCTCAACGTATCGCGGCAGCCCAAGCCGCAAGGAATAATACCAAACTCTTTTCCTGCTTCGAAAATGGCTTCCCACATTTTGCGAACATCTTTGTTCCAAACATATAATTCGAAACCGCCAGCGCCTGTGTAACCGGTGTTAGAAATAATAATGTCATCAAGCCCAGCCATTTTGCCCGCGGCAAAAGCATAGTAAGGAATTTCTGAAAGATTAATATCGGTCAGTTTTTGTAAAGTCTTAATTGCATTGGGTCCTTGCACAGCAAGCAAACTCAAATCATCGCTCATGTTGCTCATCTCAGCCCCGAAAGTGTTGTGTGCCGTAATCCAGTTCCAGTCTTTTTCAATGTTTGAGGCATTCACAACTAAGTAGTATTCGTTGGCATTCCAACGGTAAACGAGCAGGTCATCCACAATTCCGCCTGCTTCATTCGGTAGGCAGGAATACTGAACTTTGCCGTCAGTAAGCACTGCCGCATCGTTGGAAGTAACAAGTTGAATAAGCTCAAGTGCCTTCTCTCCCTTAATCATAAACTCACCCATGTGGCTTACATCAAACACCCCCACGCTGTTGCGAACAGCTTTGTGTTCTTCGGTAATACTTGAATATACGATGGGCATATTATAGCCTGCAAACTCAGCCATTTTTGCTCCGAGGGAAATATGCAATTGTGTAAGGGCCGTTTCTTTCATTGCTTGCGGACTTGATGTGTTTGACATTAAAACATAATTGAGGTGCGAATGTAATGGAGAAAATCTAATAGCCATTTGCTCTTATATTCACCACATGAAATTCAAAGAACCTGTTACCGTAAAACAAATTGCCGCATGGACCAACTCAGAAATTGTTGGTGATGAGAATGCTTTAGTAATAGGTCTAAACGAAATTCATAATGTGGAAGAAGGCGACATTACCTTTGTTGACCACGAGAAGTATTACGATTTTACGCTAAAGAGCAAAGCATCGTTCATTATTATCAATAATAAAGTTGTTGTTGGTCTCACCTCAGGCGAGACCAACAACGGCAAAATACCGGGCAAAGTTTTTCTTTACAATGAAAATCCTTTTGCTGCTTATAATTTCCTCGCAGAAAAATTTAAACCCGAAATAAGAACCGACAGAAATATTGCAG